>LJUD01000153.1 GCA_001304035.1 bacterium SM23_31
GTTCCTCCTTACATTGGGTGACCTAAGTTTAACAATTTATCGGAGAAACCACAACTTATTTCTACATGCCATTTGTCCAGTTTTAAAAAAAACAGTACACAATTGGATAGTCATTTGATGAAGATGAACAAGAAATGAATGAAATAATAATAAGAATGATAAAAATACCCTGTTTTAAGCGGATAATTTCGCACATTACTCCTCCTTTTGCACCCTAATTTTATTATTAACCTTGTTTATTAGAAATACAAAAACTAACCTAAAACGTTCAAGTTATTAAAAAAGTCCCTCAATATTTTTGATCTTTTAGACTATCTATAAATACTTTAATTCCTCATTCCTCAAATATGAGTTTTTGACTTGTAAAATAATAAGTTAGAGTGAATTTTCAAAACGCTTTAACCATTTTATATGTTGAATACGGGTTAAGAATAAATATTTGTAACTTATAATATCATATATCCCTGCATCTAAAAAAGTAAAATAGGTTTTAGTAAGCTGGATTTTTTTGGGCATTCCCGCATCGAATCCGAAGTACATTTGAACTATTTTTTGTTTCTGCTTGAAATTTACAAAATTCTTTCCTAAACTGATTCTGTAAAACGCCGGTTGAATCCGATTATTGATGGTATTACCCTTCATGCCTTATTGTTGATCATCGGTATTCTGCGTCAAATAAAGTAATCGTAATTAAGTTATCGGTATTCAGTTGTCAGCCAACAGTCAACTCATTTCAGTCTTCAGGATAGAATTAGTTCCCGCATTTTCAGGAGGTCATTAATATGAAAGAGAACGGCAAAGTCGGCATTGTGGGATATGGTTCATATATACCCCGTAACCGCATCAAAATAGAAGAAATCGCAAAAGTATGGGGCTCTGATCCCGACAGTATAAAGAGAGGGTTAATGCTGCAGGAGAAGTCCGTTCCGGGACCGGACCAGGATGTTATCACCATGTCGGTAGAGGCATCCCGCAATGCACTCAAGCGGTGCAATATAAATCCGAAAGACATCGGATCAATATATATCGGGTCGGAATCACACCCTTATGCGGTAAAACCGAGCGGCACGACCGTTGCCGAAGCCATCGATGCCACGCCTGAAATTCACTGCGCAGATTTTGAATTTGCATGTAAAGCCGGTTCGGAGGGTATGTTCGTTTGCATCGAGCTTGTCCGGTCGGGAGCGGTCAAGTACGGTCTGGCAATCGGAGCGGACACATCTCAGGGATGCCCGGGCGATGCCCTTGAATACTCTGCATCGGCAGGCGCTGCAGCATTTATATTCGGCAAAGAACACATTATTGCAGAAATCATCGAGACCTATTCCTATATGACCGACACGCCCGATTTCTGGCGCCGCGAATACCAGTTCTACCCCCAGCATGCGGGACGGTTTACCGGCGAACCGGCGTATTTCAAACACATTACCGGATGCGCAAATGGGCTTTTTAACAAATCGGGTATGAAACCGGAGGATTTTTCGTTCGCAGTCTTTCACCAGCCGAACGGCAAATTTCCGCAGAGAGTTGGACGTTCGCTTGGATTCACCAAGGAGCAGATGGCGGCTGGCTTGCTCTCCCCGACGCTCGGCAATACATATTCAGGATCATCCCCGATGGGATTGACGGCAATTCTGGATGTAAGCAAACCCGGTGACTACATTTTCATGGTTTCATACGGTTCCGGTGCCGGAAGCGATGGATTCATTTTTAAGACTACAGAAGAAATTACCAAAGTCCGGCAAAAAGCCGTGCAGACGCGTTCCATGCTGGATGAAAATAAACGCTATCTCTCGTACGGAGAATATGCTAAGTACCGGGGAAAGATCAAAAGATAAAACCTAACCGCAAAGATCGCAAAGAAGGAGCAAAGTACGCAAAAATAATGCAGAATTAAAAATTCATAATGAAAAATGAATGAAATCCCGCATTTTAACACATTTTACATTTTGCAATTTGCGCTATTCATTTTTCATTTATAACTATAATTTCTCCGCGCTCTTTGCGCATACTTTGTGCTCTTTGCGGTTAATTATTTAGATATATTTTGTGCAAAAGAAAGAGATTCATCTGAATTGGAGATAACAATAGATGAGCCAATTAACATTGATCGGAAAAGAAGAAAAACTAATTAACTTAAAAGAAGCGAGTGAATGGGCTTCTCAATATTTAAGTCGCAGAGTAACAATTTCAAATATATCATATTTAATTCAATATGGTCGAATTAAGAGATATGTAAATAATGGAAATCTCTTGATAAACATAGAAGAATTGAAAGAGTATTATGATTCCTTCACCAAAGAAAAACAGTGGAAAAAAATATTAGGTGAAGATCTTAATTGGAATTTGTCTTTCGTAGAATACAAAGAGTCTGAAAGAACAAAACATGTTCATAGATTACATCCATATAAAGGTAAATTCATTCCTCAATTAGTAGAATATTTTCTTGATACCCATACCGATGAATTTAAAAAGGAAGTTTATTTCCGTAAGGGTGATATAATACTGGACCCATTCTGCGGAAGTGGGACAACTTTAGTACAAGCAAATGAGTTGGGCATGCCTGCTATCGGAATAGATATTTCATCATTCAACGTGATGATTAGTAATGTAAAGGTTGCAAAACATAATTTACCATTACTTTCAGAAATAATTCGTAAATTAACATCAATATTAGAAGATTTTCAGAAGATCCAAAAAAATATTGCTTTTGAAGAACATTTGCTATCAGAGCTTTCCAAATTTAATTCCAAATATTTTCCATCTCCAGAATATAAGATAAAAGTAAGAAAAGCTGAAATCAAAGAAAAAGAGTACGCCATAGAAAAGGAAAAAGAATTTTTTAGCATATACTATGGCTTAATAGAAAAATATCAAATCAAAATTAAACAAGAAAAAAATGATACTTTTTTGGACAAGTGGTTTTTGGCACCAGTGAGAGAAGAAATCGATTTTTTATTTGATGAATTAAAAATCATAGATAATAAAGAAGTGAAGAAATTATTAGCAATAATTCTAAGCAGAACTGTTCGTTCTTGTAGAGCGACTACACATGCTGACTTAGCAACTTTAAAAAACCCAATTACAACTACATATTACTGCAAAAAACATGGAAAAATATGTAAACCAATTTTTTCTATTAAAGGTTGGTGGCAAAGGTATACAATAGATACTTTAAATCGACTTAAAGAATTCGATAAATTAAGAACAGATACATTTCAAATCAGCCTTTCGGGTGATAGCAGAACGATAGATATTTATGAAGAAATTAAAAAGAAAAAATCAGAGTTCGCAGAATTATTATTGAAACAAAAGATAAAAGGTATCTTTTCCAGTCCTCCTTATGTCGGTCTAATCGATTATCATGAACAACATGCATATTCATATGAAATATTTGGATTTGATCGGAAAGATGAATTAGAAATAGGTCGTCTTGCTAAAGGGCATGGAAAAGAAGCAAGGGATTCATATAGTATAGATATTGCTGAAGTTCTGAAGAATTGTAAAAAATACCTTAAAGAAGATTATGATATATTTTTGGTAGCTAATGACAAGTTTAATCTCTATCCTGATATTGCTCAATTAGCTGAAATGAAAATTGTCAATCAATTCAAACGCCCTGTTTTAAATAGAGTAGAAAAAGATAGATCAAATGCCTATGCAGAAATAATATTTCATTTAAAGGAAAAATAAGATGGCTCTTACAAGAGATCAAATAAAAATAGTTGAAAATACTATCAAGGAAAGTCTAAGAAAAAAGTATAAATCTTACAAAAGGGAAACAATTAATATGCCTTTCCATTATCGTTTACTTGGTCGTGATAGAATGGCAGTATTTTCTTTCATACATTCTTTAAATACTACTTTTGGTACTTCCATTTTTGAACCTGTTGCTGAAACTTTGTCAAGCTTGAACTTTACTGTTGCACAAAAAAAATATGTTGTAGGTGATACAATCAGTGAACAAGCACAAAATGAAATTCAACACATTATGAATGATCTTACAATCGGACATAGTCCTAATAAGGTAAACGAAATAGAAAGGATAAGAAAGGTTTGTAATAAAGGTACAATAAACAAATTAAAAACTATCAAAGTTGATTTATATGTTAAAAGTAAAGATGGAACTGTTCATTTATTTGATTTAAAAACGGTTAAGCCTAATATAGGTGATTTTAAATATTTTAAAAGAACATTGTTAGAATGGATAGCGATTTTTTTATCTAAAAATCCAAATGCGAACGTTCATTCTTATATCGCTATTCCTTATAATCCTTATGAACCGAAACCCTATGAAAGATGGACACTAAAAGGAATGCTGGATTTGGATAATGAATTAAAAGTTGCAGGGGAATTTTGGGATTTTCTTGGAGGCGATGGAGCCTATTCAGAGTTGTTAGATTGTTTTGAGAGTGTAGGAATAGAGTTAAGACCGGAAATTGATGAGTATTTTTCAAAATTCAAATAGGATTCATATAATAAATCGCTCTACCTGACTGCTATTTCACTGCGTCTCATAGCGGAAGATGAGCTTAGTCGTTAGGAATGTGATTATAAAATGGATGAACAACTGGAATTTATGAAATTGATAGCATCGCGGCTTGATTCCGTCGGTATACATTATATGATGACAGGCTCCATGGCGATGGCGATATATTCTGTACCTCGAATGACTCGAGATATTGATCTGGTTGTTGAGGTTGAGCCTAATGATGTTGACAATATCGTCGATCTCTTTTCAGGGGATTGCTATATTGATAGTGATAGCGTCAGACAGGCGGTCGATAAGCGCTCGACGTTCAACATCATCCATAACGAATGGGTGGTCAAGGCTGACTTTATCATAAAAAATAATGAGGAATACCGCAGAGAGGAATTCGCACGGAGGCAGGAAGTGGTCATAGAGGATATGACTATCTTTGTTGTTTCTGTTGAGGATCTTATCTTATCGAAGTTGGTCTGGGGAAAGCAATCACAATCGGAACTTCAGCTTCGCGATGTTCGTCAGATGATATCTACTGTTTCGGTACTTGACTGGAAATATATGAAAAAATGGGCGATTGTCCTGGGGATTGACGTTCTCTTAGAAAAGGCAAGGGAAAATGAATGACACACCGGCGAAAATAGAACAACGATACAAAGAAATGTTATTGTCTAAATCTCCCCTGGCACGTTTGAAGATGGCAAGTAGAATGTATGATTCGGGGAGAAAACTTGTGATGTCGGGAATACTAAAGGAAAGTCCACATCTCGATAAATCACAATTGCGTGCACATCTCTTTTTGCGAATGTATGGAAATGATTTTACTGATAACGAAAGAGAAAGAATCATAAAAAAGATCCCGAACATGCAATTGGACGCGGACAGCTAAGCTGGAAGTAAATTGCGTAGTAAACTATACATCATTAAAGGAAGTAAAAAAGGCAATTGATGGTGTAAAGGGAGAAGTGACCGCGGTAATATATTGATTGTTTTTAGAAAAATTGGTGTCACCTAACAAGTTGCTGCAGTCGACCGGCTGCGCCAGAGGATGAGCATTGTTATTAACAGGAGGAAAATAGTATGCGGGATGTTGCAGTAATTGGTATCGGTATAAATAAGTGGGGTGAATTGTGGGAGAAGTCGATCCGGGAGATATTTGTCGAAGCCGCTTTAAAAGCTATAGACGACGCAGGTGTTGACCACATTGATTCGATGTACGTCGGCAACATGTCCAGCGGTTTATTTGTAGGTCAGGAACACATAGGCGCGCTCATGGCGGACTATCTTGGAGTAACACCCATTCCAGCCACGCGTGTAGAATCTGCATGCGCTTCCGGCGGCGTGGCTGTCCGTCAGGCATTTATCGAAGTAGCCTCCGGAATGAGCGATATTGTTCTTGCCGGCGGAGTTGAAAAGATGCTCGACGTCGACGGCGGCGAAGCAACCTTAGCTCTTGCAACGGCGGCTGACCAGGAATACGAAGTCTATAACGGGGTAACCTTTCCCGGTCTGTACGCTATGATAGCGCACCTGCACATGCAAAAATACGGCACTACGTCCGAGCAGTTGGCTGCAGTAGCGGTGAAAAACCACCACAATGGGAAATTGAATCCAAATGCACAGTTTCCGTTCGAGGTAACGGTTGAGCAAGTCCTTAATTCCACGATGATATGCGACCCGCTGCATCTTCTCGACTGCTCACCCATAACGGACGGCGCCGCTGCGGTAATTCTGTGCCCGCTGGAAATGGCATCGAAATTTACGGACAAGCAGCCGGTGAAAATTACAGGCGTAGGGCAGGCGACTGATTTCCTTGCGCTGCATCAGCGGAAAGACCCGTGCCGGCTGGAAGCTGTTGAAATCGCAGCGAAAAACGCTTATAAAATGGCAAATAAAATACCCAAAGATATAGATTTATGCGAAGTGCACGACTGCTTTACCATCGCAGAAATATGTGTCGTTGAGGCGCTCGGCTTCGCTGAAAAAGGCAAAGGCGGGTCGGATTTTCTTCCCGCCGAGGCTTGTATGCCCGGAGCATAAATCGAATGACTTTGAAAAAATCAATCTTGCAACCGGGGGGAAGATAATTACATACACTATCATAAGGGTAGCGCCGCCGCAGTTCAGCGACCTTGTGCCGTATGCGGTTGCGATAGTTGAACTAAATGACGGCGCGCGCATTACCGCAATGATAGCCGACTGTGAGCCCGAAGAGGTTAAAATAGATATGCCGGTTCGCATTGAATTCCGAAAAATATACGAGGAAGGCGAAGAAGGCATTCTCTGCTACGGCTATAAATGTGTCCCGGCATGAATTAATTCTCGCCCCGAGTGCTCGGGGCAAAGAACGTAAAGAAGCTATTAGCTTTTGTTCGAATTACATATTTTTTACATATTAAAAAGATTGTAGTAAAATTTATTACTATATTTTTTACAGCTTAGCCGTTTCATTAAAAATTAAAGGGGACAATCATGGAAATCAAAAGTACGGTTTTTGACGAAGGAGGCATGATACCGAAACGGTACACATGCGATGATGCGGATATTTCTCCTCATCTATTATGGACGGTCGCTCCGAAGGGCACCAGGAGTTTCGCACTTATCAGCGATGATCCCGATGCGCCGGTGGGTACATGGGTACACTGGGTTATATTCAATATACCCGCAAACGTTGGCGAACTGCCAGAGATAGTTCCGCCATCCGAGATACTTCCCGACGGCACAAAGCAGGGAATAAATGACTTCCGTAAAATCGG
>LJUD01000154.1 GCA_001304035.1 bacterium SM23_31
ATAAACGGCATGTCTTCCATGGGAACGATTTTGGCAATGACTCCTTTATTGCCATGCCGTCCGGCCATTTTATCTCCAACTTGAAGCTTACGTTTTCTTGCGATATAGACTTTTGCCAACTGTACTATACCGGGAGGAAGTTCATCACCAACAACAATTTTATACTTTTGTTTTTTAAATTCTTCCTCGATGTTATGGATTTTGGCTTCAAAATTTTCATTTAATTTACGGAGTGCTTCGTTTGTCTGTTCGTTATCTGTCCAGTTTTTTCCCGGATCAATATCCCCGAAATCCATTTTTTTCAGTACTTTTTCTTTTAACTTGGTACCTGATTTGACAGCGGCTTTCCCGTCGCTGATCTTTATCATTTCATCAGCGGTTTCACCGGTAAGAAGATTCATAAGTTTTTCCACTCTATTTTTAAAAGTCGCTTCAATATCCTTATTTTTCTGGTGTTCAAGTTCATCGATTTTCTTTTTATCTTCTTTTTTTGCATTTGTATCCTTATTTTTTCTTGAGAACAGCTTGGTATCCACAACAATTCCATGCATTCCGGGTGGTGCTTTGAGAGAGGCGTCTTTTACGTCACCAGCTTTGTCTCCAAAAATTGCCTTAAGCAATTTTTCTTCCGGAGATGGGTCTGTCTCTCCCTTTGGTGTAATTTTTCCTACAATAATATCGCCTGCATTTACTTCCGCTCCCAACCTGACTATTCCGTTTTCATTGAGGTTTCTTGTAGCTTCTTCGCTGACATTTGGAATTTCTCTTGTGAGCTCCTCCTCGCCTCGTTTTGTATCCCGCACTTGGAGCTCAAATTCCTCAATATGAATTGAGGTATAAGTATCTTCCCACACAACGCGCTCGCTTATTACAATAGCATCTTCAAAGTTATATCCTCGCCACGGCATAAAGGCAACGAGGATATTTCTCCCGAGTGCTAATTCACCCTGGTCGGTTGCGCAGCCGTCTGCCAGAACATCGCTTTTTTCAACTAAATCCCCGACTTTTACGATCGGCTTTTGATTAGTGCATGTATCCTGATTGGTTCTTAAGAATTTAGCCAGGCGATATGTGTCATACTCCATGTCATCAAAACTCAGAGCCGTATCCAAATATTTATCGTTATATTTTATATTTCGTTTTACAACAATTTCATTTGCGGTAACCTTCACGACTTCACCCGCTTCTTTAGCATTGATCAACGTGCGTGAATCCCTTGCAACCTTTTTCTCAATTCCGGTACCGATTAACGGTGCTTCCGGTTTCAACAGTGGAACTGCCTGTCGCTGCATGTTTGAACCCATCAGCGCCCTATTTGCATCGTCATGCTCTAAGAAAGGAATTAGCGCAGCAGCCGCACTGACAATCTGGTTTGGAGATACATCCATATAATCAATTTTTTCAGGCGGAACAACGGGGAAATCACTTTCATAGCGGCATTTTACCAAATCTTTGACGAATTGATTATTTTCATCAAGCGGTGCATTGGCTTGTGCAATAAAAAATGGGTCTTCATCATCTGCGGTTAAATAATCGATTCTTGTGGTGGCTTTTCTATTTTCAACTTTACGGTAAGGCGTCTCCAGAAAGCCGAATTCATTTATCCTGGCATGTATGCATATTGATGAGATCAAACCGATATTGGGTCCTTCCGGGGTTTCGATGGGGCAAAGACGGCCATAGTGTGTATAATGAACATCGCGTACTTCAAATCCAGCGCGTTCACGTGTGAGACCACCGGGACCTAATGCGCTCAGGCGCCGTTTATGCGTCAATTCAGCTAATGGGTTTGTCTGATCCATGAATTGTGAAAGCTGGCTCGTTCCAAAGAATGTATTAATAAGAGAAGAAATTGTCCGGGCATTTACCAGGTCTTGAGGTGTAAGAGTTTCTTTATCCCGCAGGTTCATTCGTTCTTTGATAGTACGAGCCATTCGAGCCAGACCAATGCTGAATTGTGAAGCAAGCTGTTCTCCAACCGTCCTGATTCGTCTATTACCAAGGTGATCTATATCATCTACGGTTCTTTTCCCGTTCCTTAACTCGAGTAAATACTTTATTATGGCAATTATATCATTTTTAATCAGGACAGTAATATCTTCCGACACATCCATGTGCAGCTTTTTATTAATTCTGTGTCGCCCGACAATGCCGAGGTCGTACTTTTTCGGATTAAAAAAGAGCCTGTCTATGAGATTTTTAGCCGTTTCAAGGTCAGGGGCTTCACCGGAGCGCATCTGCCTGTAAATTGTCTCCAATGCTTCTGCTTCCGATTTTGAACTATCTTTATGAATCGTATTGGCAATCACTTCCGAGTAAAGCCCGCCCGATGATTTAAGCAAAAAGATATTGGTAAGTTTTGCCTTCTTGAGTACCGCCGCTATCTCCTGTGAAAATTTGGCATATTTCTCGGTATAGATTTCCCCGGTTTTCTCATCAACAATATCTTCAAGAATGGTTCTTCCGAAATATTTATCAATTTTGCCTTTGGAAATATTGACGATTTCCGTTAATCCAAACAGCTCAAACAGGTCCTTATCATCCGAAAATCCAAGCGCCCTGAGAAAAGTGGTTACGGGAAATTTTTTTCTCCGGTCTATATACACGTACATTACATCATTAATATCCGTAACAAATTCCACCCACGATCCGCGAAAGGGAATAATGCGACCGGAATAAATTTTAGTACCGTTCGGATGGATTGTTTCGTCAAAAAATACGCCCGGAGAACGGTGCAACTGGCTTACAATAACCCGTTCTGCGCCATTAATAACGAATGTTCCTTTCTCTGTCATGAACGGCAGATTACCCAAATACACATCCTGGTCAATAGCATGTGTAAATGTTTTGGATTCATCGTCTTCATCCCTTGATGATAGACGAAGTTTTGCTTTTAAAGGAACCGAATATGATACGCCCCGCTCTTGACATTCAATGACATTATACTTTGGCTGATCAACATAATACTCAAGAAACTCCAAAATGTAATTTTCTCTCGAATCCACAATAGGAAAGATGTTGTTAAAAACTGCCTGGAGACCTTTATTCTTACGCTGTGACGGAGGAACATCATGCTGCAAAAAATCACGAAATGAACCTAATTGAATAGAGAGAAGGTCTGGCATTTCAATTATTTCCGGAATCCTTGAAAAACTAACCCGTTCACCATTTTTTATTTGATCTTCCAATGAAATTCCCCACATTTTTATAGTTTAGTTATACATAAGAAAATCGTCTTAGTGCAATTTTCTTAAACTTAAATAGTAAATATATGTGACTATGCTAATTGGTGTTGCTTCCTGTTACTTTAGTTCTACGGTACCACCGACTTCTTCAAGTCTGGCTTTAATTTTTTCCGCCTCTTCTTTTGGAATACCTTCTTTAATAGTATTTGGAACACCGTCAACAATATCTTTTGCTTCCTTCAAGCCGAGCCCGGTTATAGCACGAACGACTTTGATAACCTGAATTTTTTTATCTCCATAGCTTGTCAACACAACATCAAATTCAGTTTTTTCTTCGGCTGCAGGAGTTTCTCCTTCTCCGCCGGTTTCTGTGGCTGATGGAGCAGCGAAAACAGGTGCGGCAGCGGTCACGCCGAATTCATTTTCTAATTCCTTTACTAATTCGGCTAATTCTACAACCGTCAGTTTTTTAATGGACTCTTTTATTTCTGCAATCGCACTCACTGAACTTCTCCTCTTTAAATAATGTTACCCGTTTACAATTTTAAATAATAATGTTTCTTCAATGATGATAATGGCGCATGCCATTTCCCATAATTCTTGTCTAATATAATGTTATTCCATAAATTTAAGCGATTTCTGGATTTATTGCTTCGTCAGGCGCTTTTTCCTCTTTTGATTCCAACAGACTTCCCGCCTCATGTTCAGGTTGTTCTTTTATTTTTACATCGCTCCCTGCTTTTTCCTTTTGAACACGGACTGCATCAATTACACCAACCAAATTACGCAGAATGCCATTTAAAACAATAACAATACCCGAAAGAGGGGACATTAAAGAGCCGAGCATTTTGGCAATCAGTACTTCCCGCGGGGGAAGTTTAATTATTTGTTCTGTCTCAGCCCGGTTGTAAACAGTTCCGTCAATCACGGCGGCTTTGATAGGGAGCAGGTCCGTTTTCTTTTGAAAATCTTCAATTACTTTGCCCGGGAGCAAGGCGTCCTCAAAGCTCATAACAAGCCCTGTGCAACCCGTCAAATAAGGTTGCAGTTCATCAAGGGGAAGCCCTTTAATTGCCAGGCGGGTCAGCGTATTTTTTACAATCCTGTAATCTATATTTTCTTTACGAAAATGCCTTCGAAGCTTGTTTATTGTTTCGACATTAATCCCCGTGAAATCGGTAAGATAAACTCCCTTCGCTTCAGAAAACAATTTATTGAGTTCTACGACAACTTTTTCCTTATCTTCCCGTATCATTACATTCCTGATAATTACAAGTTCTGGATAATTTCCTGATGGTTAAGTTTGATACCTGGACCCATAGTCGACGATATTATTACTTTTATAATATACTGCCCTTTTGCAGATGCGGGCTTCAATTTCAACACAGCATTTATAAAGCTTTTAAGATTTTCTTTCAATTTTTCGTTATCAAAAGAGAGCTTCCCCAGCCCAACATGGAGAATACCGCTTTTATCGACACGGAACTCTATTTTCCCTGCTTTTATTTCTGTAACGGTTCGGGCGACATCCATTGTAACTGTATTGCTTTTCGGGCTCGGCATCAAGCCTTTTGGCCCGAGGATTTTTCCCAGCTTTCCGACTTCACTCATAACGTCAGGAGTTGCCACTACTGCATCGATATCCGCCCAGCCTTCCTGGATTTTTTTTATGTATTCGTCAAAACCCACATAATCAGCGCCGGCATCTTGTGCTTCTTTTTCTTTAATTCCCTTAGTTAGTACGAGGATACGTTTGGATTTTCCGGTTCCATACGGAAGATCGACGACACCGCGTATATTTTGATCCGCATGACGCGGGTCAACCCCGAGATTCATGCTGATTTCCATAGATTCATCAAACTTTGCAGTTGCTGTTTTCTTCAAAAGTTCAATGCCATCGTCAAGAGAATATCCTATTTTTCTATCAACCTTTTCATGGATTGAATTATATCTTTTAGACTTTTTCATGCTGAACTATGGCTGTTATTTTACTACAACTCCCATGCTTCGGGCGGTACCTTCGATAATCCGCATGGCGGCATCCAAATCATCGGTATTTAAATCTTCCAATTTTGTTTTTGCAATTTCTTTCAATTGTTCACCGGTAATACTGCCGAGTTTATCCCGGTTAGGAACCTGAGAACCTTTTTCAATCCTCGCTGCCTTTTTGATGAGCTCTGATGCAGGAGGAGTTTTGGTGACAAAAGTAAAGCTGCGATCATTATAAACCGTAATAACTACGGGAATAATAAAACCTGTTTTATCCTGTGTTTTTGCATTAAATGCTTTACAGAACTCCATAATGTTAACACCGCGCTGCCCAAGCGCCGGGCCAACAGGAGGAGAAGGATTCGCCTGTCCTGCAGGAATCTGTAGTTTTATGATACCGTCAACCTTTTTTGCCATGTTTATTTTTCCTGTTCAACCTGTAAGAAATCAAGTTCTACGGGAGTAGGACGACCGAAGATTGAAACCAATACTTTGACTTTATTTTTCTCAGGATTAATTTCTTCAATGAAACCGGAGAAATCGTTAAATGGGCCGTCGATCACTTTAACCGTATCCCCGACATTAAACGGAACTGCCATAAACTCTTTTTCTTCTTTTTCACGTGTACGTCCTAAAATGCGTTCGATTTCCGACGGATGAATAACTTGCGGTGAATTTTGAGAACCGAGAAAATTTATCACTCCGGGAGCGCTTAAAATAAGATGCCGTGTTTCCTTATCAAGGATCATTTCCGCAAGCACATAGCCGGGGAAAAAATTTTTAGTTTTAACCACTTTTTTCCCGTCCTTCATCTCCACAACATTTTCCTGAGGGACGAGAATTTGTGTAATCCGGTTTTCTAATCCGGTTCGTTTTATCTCGTTTTGCAAGTATGCCATTACCTTATTTTCCTGCCCGGAATAAACGTGTAATGCGTACCATTTTTCCTCTTTTTCTTTCACCTTTTGAGCTACTTCACTTATTGATAAAGAGACTGCTTTTTCCAAAGCTTGAGCAACTTCTTTATCCGACAAAGATTCTGACCCTGTCCAAGTATATAGAAACCGCCCGACATGTTTTCTTGTTCTCTTCCGTTTTTGGTCAAATTGAGAAGCAATTTCGTTCGACAGAGAAATACTTCCATCAGTTTCAATAATTGCAATTGCGATATGCTTAGGATAATCGGAATAAAATACTTTCGTATATCCTGAAGATACAGTCTCCAGCTCGAAATTATTGTTTCTCAATTCGTCAATTAAATCGGATTTTATTTTACTTTGTGCCATAACTTATTTTAACAAAAAGCTCACGATTGTTGTAAGGACACGATCGATACCGAATATAAAGAGCGTTATAATAAAGGAAACAACAATCACAACTACGGTAGAACTGCGCAGTTCATCAAATGACGGCCAACTCACTTTTGACATTTCCTGCTTAACATCAGCCAAGAATGCTCTTGTTTTATTAAACATTGCTGTATTCCCAAAACGCTGTCGCTGCAGGCCTGGAGGGACTCGAACCCCCACCACCCGGATTTGGAGTCCGGTGCTCTACCAATTGAAGCTACAGACCTGGATATAAATTACCTGGTCTCTTTATGAACAGTGTGAGTACGACAAAATTTACAGTATCTTTTATGTTCTACCCGTTCAGCATGAAGCTTTTTATTTTTTGTCGTGGTATAATTTCTCTGTTTACAGACCGTACAGGCTAACGTAATAATCTCTCGTTTTTTCTTTTCAGCCACAGGTTATTCTCACCAAATATTCACTCATCTATATAAAACAAATCACATTTTTTTCATGATTGTTATCGTAATTTTATAAATGCCGTTATTCCACGATATCTGTGACGACGCCTGCGCCGACGGTTCTACCGCCTTCACGAATGGCGAACCGGAGTTCTTTCTCCATTGCTATCGGTGTTATCAGCTCTACCGACAACTTAACATCATCTCCCGGCATTACCATCTCTACTCCCTCAGGGAGCGTCGCTACACCCGTTACGTCCGTCGTCCTAAAATAAAACTGCGGCCGAAAACGGCGTATGACGACCGCCTTCTTCCTTCGTCAATACATATACCTGACCCTTAAACTTCGTATGCGGCGTAATACTGCCTGGCGCCGCTACCACCATCCCGCGCTCCAATGCTTCCTTCTCTACTCCGCGAAGCAATAATCCCACATTATCTCCTGCTTCTCCCCTGTCGAGTATCTTCCGAAACATCTCTACTCCGGTCACCACCGTCTTCCGCTTCGCTCCCAATCCTACCACCTCTACCTCATCATTTACATTAATCACACCACGCTCAATCCGACCCGTGCCTACCGTCCCGCGTCCCGTTATACTAAATACATCCTCCACAGGCATCAAAAACGGCTTGTCTATATCACGCTGCGGCGTCGGTATGTACTCGTCTACTGCCTTCAATAACTCCAATACGCTCTCATACTTCGGACTGTCCTTCTCACCCGCAACAGCCGCATTCATCGCCTCCAACGCACTCCCGCGTATTATCGGTATCTCATCACCGGGAAACTCGTACAAATCCAGTAACTCCCTGAGCTCCAACTCCACTAACTCCAATAACTCAGGATCATCTACCTGATCTACCTTGTTCAAATATACTACTATGTACGGAACCCCTACCTGACGAGCAAGCAATATGTGCTCCCGAGTCTGCGGCATCGGCCCATCCGCAGCTGATACCACCAGTATCGCTCCATCCATCTGAGCCGCTCCCGTAATCATGTTCTTTACATAATCAGCATGCCCAGGACAATCAACATGCGCATAATGACGATTCTCCGTCTCATACTCAACATGAGCCGTCGCTATCGTTAATCCACGCTCCCGCTCCTCAGGTGCATTGTCTATCGAGTCAAACGTGCGTACATCCGCCAATCCGCGATGACTCAATATCATCGTTATCGCCGCCGTTAACGTCGTCTTCCCGTGATCTACATGCCCTATTGTACCAACGTTAACATGCGGCTTCGTGCGCTGAAACTTCTCCTTCGCCATTTGTTAC
>LJUD01000155.1 GCA_001304035.1 bacterium SM23_31
TGTTACGGTGGTATCTGCAATGGTAACCTTGACTTCATGGTCGGTCTCGCCGCCGTGGCTTCGCTTTAATTTGTACTCTACCGTATTCGAGCCGAGAGCGGTTTTCCCGCGGATTGGATACGTCGGACCTGTCGCATATTGGTAAATAGCGGAAGCAAGTGTAATTACAAGTGCAATGATCCAGAGAGTTTTATTGTTTTTCATATCGGTTATTACCCCTTAAAATAATGATAAATTTCTACTGGTTCAGGATTAAATGCTGTAACCTCCCGCTCCCGCTGGTTCCACCAAATCCCGCTGGTTCAAGTTTGCAACTTTAACCAGACGTTGTAATATCCCCCAAAATTCAAAACAACGGAACATGGCACAAACATACACTTGCCGTGATACTTTCCTAATATAACCGGTTTTAACCATAACTTATCTGTGGAGATCATCGTTAAACATTTAAAATATCACTCTAAGACCTTCTCTCCTTCCAATTTTGCCACCACGACCGAGCCGCACGAGTCGCTGAATACGTTGACCATCGTACGGAACATATCAAGTACGCGGTCGACGGGAAGTATCAACGCAACCCATTGGAGCGGCAGCCCTACGGCGCCGAGAATGATCGACATCATCACCATGCCCGACATGGGAACGCTTGCGGCGCCTATCGATGCCAGAAGCGCCGTTGCAACGATCAGGAACTGCGCAGAAAACGTCAAATCAAAACCTGCAACCTGCGCAATAAAAATGACCGCAACGCACTCATACAGTGCCGTACCGTCCATGTTGACGGTTGCCCCTAACGGAAGCACGAACGATGAAATCTTTTGCGACACTTTCGAGTGCTCGGTAACCGCCCGCATCGTCAACGGGAGGGTCACAACCGTGGAACAGGTCGAGAATGCCGTAACCAGTGCAGGCAGCATACCGGCATAGTGATGAAGCGGGTTTTTTCTTGTTATTATTATCAGGATAAGCGGCAGGGTAATAAAAAAATGAATAGCCAGCCCGATAAGCACTACCACAAAATAGAATCCGAGCGATTGAAAGGCTTCGAACCCGAATGTCGCAACAATTTCCGCATTGATACCAAAAACGCCGAGCGGTGCCGTCCATATAATAAAACGAACCATTTTCATCAGTGCATTAAAAAGCCCGGCGAAAAAGTCGCTCATCTGTTTTTGATACGGGTCTTTAAGAAGCGTGATAAAATAGCCGAGCAGAATACTGAAAAATATAACCTGTAACACGTTGCCTTCAGCCATAGACTGAAACGGATTATCCGGGATAATATTTTCAAGAATATCGCCCAGGCTTTGTTCCGTTGCGGCGATATTTTCCGGTGTTTCCTGTATTTGAATCGGTGAACCTACTCCCGGTTTGAGAATATTGACCAGCGCCTGACCGGTGAGAATCGCCAGTAGACTTGTGCAAATATAATAGCCGAATGTCTTTGCGCCAAGCATACCAAGGTTTTTGCGACCGCCTACACTGATCACGCCGGATGTAATAGAGGCGATGATCAACGGCATGATAGCCATTCGAAGGAGCTTCAGGAATATATCGCCCAGTGCGTTTGCAAAAGGAACGATGCTCTCACCGAAAATTTCTCCGCAGATTATCCCCAGAAACAAGCCGGCAAATATCCAGAACGTCAGGGATTTTAAGGGAAGTTTCATACTTTTCTACGTGATCAGGCGAAATATTAAAGGTAAAAACCTATAATATATAAAAATATGTACTATTGTAAAGGTTAAACTAAGAAAAACTAAGAAAAACTAAGAAAAATATAGAAAAATAAAAATTAAACGCAAAGAACGTAAAGAAAAACTAATGATTCTCCGCACTTTCTCTGCGGACTTTGCGGTTAAAAAATTTTATTCATAGAGAATTTGTTTTTAATTAACGCAGATACACAGGGCAAACTGGATATAATATCTTGTTTATCCTGTAAATCCTGTCAAAAAAATGAAATTTTATGAATAATTCAAGATAAAACAGATAATGGTTATATTTGATATAAATTGCATAGGGTGATGATAAGAATTAATTCTTTTTTTCAAAACCCGCGATGGAGTCCCACATTTTTTGCTGCCGAGTACGCTGCTTTCATATCGTTCCATGTAATGGATTGCATGAGTTCGGGGAATTCACCTGCCCGGTAACAGGGACGGTATTGAGCCATAATGTTTACGTATGAATCACGGCTCAATTTCTCAGCAATAAATTCCATGACTGCGGAGGTGCCTGCCAGATTGTTCGGCATTACAAGATGCCTGATTAGCATTCCGCGCTCGGCAATTCCCGAAGAATTTATTACCAGGTCTCCTGCCTGCCGGTGCATTTCCTGAAGTGCAGAAAACATCCGGTCCGGGTAATCCGCCGCCTGCGTATATTTTTCTCCGGTCTTATTCTCGGAAAATTTGGTATCCGGCATGTAAATATCTATTATGCCGTCAAGTATTTTCAGGGTTTTCACCGAGTCGTACCCGGAAGTATTGTATACCAGCGGCAGGCACAATCCCCGTTCCGCTGCGATTGAAAGTGCACGGGTAATTTGTGGGACATAATGCGTGGGGGTGACGAAATTAATATTGTGGCAGCCAATATTCTGCAGTTCAAGCATAGCCTCGGCAAGCTCCGCTTCCGGGATAGCGCGCCCCTCGCCGAGATGACTTATGGTGTAGTTCTGGCAAAAAACACACTGCGTGTTGCAGTAGGTAAGAAATACCGTTCCTGATCCGCGCATGCCCACCAGAGGGGGCTCTTCTCCGAAATGCGGAAAAACGCTGGAAATAATCAATTTCGCAGGTGAATTACAAATGCCGGTTTCACCAAGGGTGCGGTTAACGTTGCACTCATGAGGGCATAGTGTGCAGTCGTTAAGAATACTCTCTAATTCCGCTGCACGCTGTTCAAGTTCACCCGTACGTGATAAAGAAAGATAACATGGTTCAAACATTGTTTATTTCACCAATATATACATGGTACACTTTCTTTTAGTATAAAATATTATACAAACAAATGCAATAAAAATAAATTCGTTTCATTGAAATAACGGGTTATTGCATGATAAATATTTTAATTAATTCATAAACCTGTTATCGAGGTAAATTTGTATTTACTTGCAATGATATATCAGCATTTCATGCCGTGTCACTCAAAAAATTGCTTAGTACCGCTGCGAAGTTGAAGGCTTTAAAAAAGCAGAATATTACAAAATCCGGATTTCTTGAGTAAAAATAAGAATCGTGCAGAAAACCAATTTAGTGCCGGTTGAATACAGACTCAAGGCTATAGAGGAAGGCGGGTATAACACTTTCGCCCTCAGAACTAAAGACGTATTTGTTGATATGTTAACCGGCAGCGGAGCAAATGCCATAAGTTACAATCAACTGTCTGCGATGATGGTTTCCGATGATGCGTATGCCGGAAGTGAAGGCTTTTACAAATTAGCCGGAGCGATAGAAGACGTTTTGGATTTCAAGTATGTTCTACCAGTGTACAAGGGAAAAGCGGCTGAGCATCTTATAGGAAAGGTCTTTATCAAGCCCGGTGACGTCATCCCCATGAATTACCATTTTACAACCGCCAAGCCGCGCATCCAATTTGTGTCACCCACAATCCCCCGAGTACTCGGGGGACAATTATAATATTTTCCGCCATAGGCGGATCTTTAGACAAGACCTGATCCCAATTATATTCAAAAAAGCGATAAATAAAATACCTATTAATAAAAAAATACGCAAGGAACAGGCGTATTTAGCGTATAATTCATTTATAGAAATGACCATAAGATCATCCTGTCATATTTTTTAACATTTAGTTTGTTAGCCCTTTGTTATTTAATAAAGTGCTCTTTCAGCAGTTTTTCTGCCCAAGCTCTCAAATTATCATCAGGATCTTTAGTCATTAATTCTAATAATGCTTTAGTTTTTGGTTCTTTAATTTTCACAATACGTAAAATTGCTAAAACTCTTAATCCATCTTTAGTTCTTTTTGCAAATTCATTATAATATTCTTTGGAAATTAATGCATCTATATCCCAAGTTTCAATATCTTTTCCGAGTACTATATCTTTGAGAGTTGAAAACACCTTTTCATCCTTTTCTAAACCTAATTTTACAAGTGCATATGCAGCCTCCATCCTTAACTCTACAAACGGATGCTCAAGAGCTTTATTTAAGAAAGGAACGGCTTTCTTATCACCAAGAAAACCTAATGTTGTTGCCGCTCTGGATCTAACACGATCGTTAATGTCATGTTCTAATAGATAAATCAGGGTAACTACCAGGGTATCTACAATTTCTTCTGATACATTAACTCGAGTTATATTCAGAATTGCCTGTGATCGTAAGGTAGAGGTAGGATCTCCTTTATCAAGAGAGGTATCTTTTATCATTGGTATTAATGTTTTAATACTATTTTTATCAAGAAGTGACTTTTTTTGCTCAAATTCTGCTTCCTGCGCATAGCAGGACGTATTTTCCATCCCGAATAGCGGAATTATTATTGTAAGCCCGGTAAAAATTATCAGGCTTAATAATATTGTTATTTTCTTCATGATAACCTCCGAAATTTTATAACAGAAAAACTGAATTTATATTCAATTTATCATTTCTTGATAAATTTTTCTTTCAGCAGTTTTTCTGCCCAAGCTCTCAAATTATCATCAGTGTCTTTGGTCATTGATTCTAATAACGATTTTGTTTCTGGTGTGTTAATTTCTGCAATTCTTATAATTGCTTTTGTTCTAAATCCTTTCAAAATCCCCTTTTCTCTTTCCTGAGAAGTGTTTTCGCCTTTAATTGCTTTGATATCCCATTTTTCATATATTTTTATGGTTCAGATTTTGAATAATTTGTTATTTTTTAATGAAGTGATCTTTAAGTGCTTTTAATGCCCATTTTCTTATACTTTCATTAGAATCTTTTGTCATTTCTACCAGTAATGCTTTTGTTTCAGGAGTGTTAACAAAGGCAATATGTTTTATTGCTGTTATCCTATATCCCCTTTTCGCGTTTTCTTCATTATATAATTCAGGCCAGTCTCGGGGCTTTGTTGCTTCTGCATTCCATTTTTCTATGTCTTTTCCACGAACGAAATCTTCCAGTACAGAATATGCCATGTTTTCTTTATAAGAATTCAGACGAATAAGCGCGCCAGCCGCTTCCAGTTTAACTTTTGCAGCTTCGTCGTTTAGAGCTTTTTCAAGGGTCTGTATAACCTTAATATCGAGGGAATCACGATAATCGCTTAAAACCCTGAACATTTCTGCCGCAAGAGCCCGTACTATGTCATCTGTTTCATTTTCTATTATATCAGCAAGTGTTTCGGCTATCTCGCTATACGTTTCTGAAAGGTCCCACTGGGGCAGAGCCCAAAAATCCTGTAATCGATCATCTAATTTATTATCTCCTTTATAACGCGACTCGTCTTTTATCTTAGCTAAATGTTTTAAAATAATCTTTTTGTCTATTTTTACTCTTTCAAGCAATACCTGAGCATAACAGGTTTTGACTTTTGTTCCTAATAATGGAACAATTACCGTAATCCCGGTAAATACTATCAGACTTACTAATATTGTTATTTTCTTCATGATATATCTCCTGTGTTTGTACTGATTCCAATTTTTGAAGGTTTATATTTTATTATACGTCATACCTTCATATTTGTTCAATCATAATGTTAATATTCTGCATATAAACATTTTATATTTTTACAGAATATTAATTGCGTTGCAGGCGGAAATGAAAGCATCCCGGATTTTTTGTTCTCCGTCATTCCACACATGTACGCTATATTTTAGGTTTTCTGAGGAGCTCTTGTTTTTGTATAATATTTTTTTCATATCTATAACTACTAATAATCAGGATATCTGAATCCTAATGAGCCGGGTATATCCCCCGGTTTAAGAAAATAGCTTACTTCACCTGTTGCAACATCTATTATCATTATTCTTTTTAAGCCCCTGTTAAATAGAATATACTTCCCCTCAGGTCCCCATACCGGGTAATCATCTATATATTCACCTGATGTATAACTCCTGAAATATGATCCATCAAGATTGGTTACAGAAATTTTATAACCAGGAATTGTAGAGTCGCTTTGTGCATAAACAAATAATCCCAATTTATTATTCCAATTCGGATTATAAGCCGCTTTTTTATTTATACCCTTTACATTAATTAATTCTAAATTGGTATTATTTATCCTTGAAAGATAATTCCCCTCAAGGTCCATTAAGTAATACCCGATAGGCTGTCCGGTATCTTTTGTATTGTTTGAAAATACGATCAAAGTATCCTGCCCTTTCAAACCTATTACATAAACACAAAAAGGTCCATTAGCCTCTTTTATTACCGAAACATTATTGTTTAAAAAACTATAGAACAATACTTCCTGAAATCCCCAGGCAGGTTCTTTTGTAAAATAAAAACCTGAATTATCATAATTCCAGATATGCTTTTCTCCAGTAGGACCCATTCTTGATTTTATAAATAATGGTTGAAACACTTCATCTTCGAAGTTATACAAAAAAAACTGCGGTCCGGAACCGTATCCGTAATGAATCATATCTCCAAAAAGTATCTTCTGTTTATCATTGGAAAAACGAGGTTCTACAGCTATCATTGTCGTATCGGTAATAATCTTGTAATTCTTAGGATTATAAAAATCAACCAATACAATGTGAGTAGAATGACCGCTATTCTTTAAAAAATATCCCGTCACGGCAACCCAATTTTTCTGTTGATTGATAATTACATTGTCAGGACCGTTTATGTCTTTTCTGCAAAACGACAGACTTATAACGGTTAATGTTAATAACCAAATAATTCCAGGTTTTTTCATAATTTTTTTTCCATATCTATAACTACTAATAATCAGGATATCTGAATCCTAATGAGCGTGGTATATCCCCCGGTTTAAGAAAATTCTCCACAATACCGGTCTCTCGGTCTATAAGCATTATTCTATAGTTGAACGGTTGTGTATGTATATCATAGCTTCTTTCAAACAGAATATATCTACCCTCAGGTCCCCATACAGGATGGTCATCATGATAGTCACCTGATGTATAACTCCTGTAATATGATCCATCAAGATTGGTTACCGAAATTTTTCGCCCCTCAACTGATGAATCAATTTCTGAATAAACGAACAATCCATATTTATCATTCCAGTTTAAATTAGTAACACCCTTTTTTGTAACTGAATTCAC
>LJUD01000156.1 GCA_001304035.1 bacterium SM23_31
CGCAGGGGACGAACCATTCCTTATTGCACGTAAGCTTCCGGGCGTACCCGTAATCGTTAGCAAAAACCGGGTACGAGGTGCTCTTAAAGCAAAAAAACGGTTCAAACCCGATGTTATCTTACTTGATGACGGCTTTCAACATCGCAGATTAGAGCGAAAGGTAGATATTGTATTGTTGGATTCCCCTGAAATCCTGCACAATAATATTTTTTTGCGTGAGCCGCTTAAAAACCTTCGCCGTGCCGATGTTGTAATCTTTACAAAGTACGACCTGTATGAAAATGCTGAAGATATTCAGGAAGAAATGGTAAAAACACTCTCGTGTCCCGTGTTTCGTGCACAGTACAAACCGGCGTTCATACGGAATGATGAGCAAGAACATCCCATTGCTCTATTAGACAAGAAAACCGTATGGCTTGTGGCAGGTATTGCAAAACCTGAATATTTTATACACGCAATTAAGCAGATGGGTGCACATGTAAGCCGTAAATTCTTATACAAAGACCATGCACGTTATTCCCGCTGGAAAGTGCGCCGCATAATTCGTAAATTCCGAACCTCGTCGGCGGATTATCTCATTACTACAGAAAAAGACTGGCACAAACTAAAACGCTGGATACTACCGGACACACCATTCTATTACCTCGACATCGATGTTGAAATTCACCGCGCCTCTCTTTTCCTGAAACTCATCTCCGATGCCGCATACCTGTATAAAGCAGAAGATATGTTTGAATAAATAGCTTTTCTATATCCGGTGTGCTGTGACGATAAGAATAAGGGTCTTACCCGTGCCCTCATGTTTGATGGCAGCAAAAACCTCTTTAATATCTTCCTTGAGTTCGGCAGAGGATGTATAGACAGGTTTGGCATATTTTCCGCTGATATCGTTTAAATATTCGCTCAGAGTAAACTGCCTGAAACGGACAGGCGACTCTGTACCCGGAATATAATCTACCTCGAAAATAATAGAAAACTGCCCCTCAGCGAGGTCGAATAATGTGAGACTTTTTTCTTCGGTTCTTATATATACTTTGTCAAGTTCTTCATATTTAGAATAGGAATAGAGCGGATCGAGCAGTTCGTGAATTGCCGTACTATCGGGTACGGTTTTCACTTTGGGATCGTCCGAACCCAGCAGTAATTGGATTTCAATTATAAATTGCTGAGCCGGTTTGTCAAACTCGGAAAGAAGGTTTGTTATCTGGACAAGATATGAGGGGCGGTCAACGACAACCATCATATTTAGTGCTTCGGAAGATTTCAACTGCCCTCTGTTCGACAGTATAGCCTTCACCAGCGGTTCAAATTCCTTAACGGTTTTGAACCGGACCCGGAAAGTTTTAGAAACGGGCTCCTCTTCCTGCTGGGCAAATGATGGAGCACACAGGAACAGAGAAGTAATTATAAATGTATATAAAAGAAAATGTTTCATAAAATAATCCGGCATGTCTATCTAATGTATCGGCTAAATACAAATAAATATTGAACATTGTTAGTCAATTGTACGGTTTTTTTCTAAATTGCACAATATTTTTTTTAGAAAATATTCTCCAATTATATTCTTGCTTATTATACCCTTTAATGTTAAATTTTAATCCTGATACATTATTTAAAATGTTTTTTACAATAATCCCGTGAAAATGAAAGTGTATCTCGATTACAGTGCCTCAACGCCGGTCGATAAACGGGTTTTGGATGCCATGCTGCCCTATTTCAGGGAGCACTTCGGCAACGCTTCAAGCATTCACAGTTATGGACGCGAGGCGAAATACGCTCTTGAACAGGCACGGGAAAATATAGCACAGGTGATTAGAGCGCAGCCGGAGGAGATATATTTTACCAGCGGCGGAACTGAATCCGATAACTGGGCATTAACCGGTTACTGCATTAACAATAAGAACCGCGGAAATCATATCGTTACGAATAATGCCGAGCATCATGCTGTAATTAATACATGCAAGTTTTTAGAAGCTCAGGGCTTTGAGGTTACGTATCTGCCGATTGAACCTGACGGTACGCTTAATCTGAATGAACTGAAGGACGCCGTCACCGGCAGGACACTAATTGTTTCAATCATGCATGTTAATAATGAAATCGGAACGGTCAACGACCTGAAAGCGATAGGTAAGGTCGTAAAGGAAAAAGGCGCTGTATTTCATACCGACGGTGCGCAGTCGTTCGGTAAGGTGCCCATTGACGTTAATACAATGAATATCGACATGCTCTCGATGTCAAGTCATAAGCTTTATGGGCCCAAAGGTGTCGGTGTGTTGTATATCCGCAAAGGTACGAATATTGCTAAATTAATGTACGGCGGAGGTCATGAACGCAACCGGCGGAGCGGTACGGAAAATATCCCCGCAATTGTCGGATTCGGCACGGCAGCTAAAATCTGTAAAAGAGAAATGGAAAAGGAAAGCAAGACACTGATTGAACTGCGAACCTATTTCTGGGATAAAATTCAGGAAAATATACCGGATGTACGGTTAAACGGACAATGGGAACAGCGTCTTCCGGGTAATTTAAACGTCTCTTTTAAAGACGCAGACGGTGAATCGGTGCTGCTCAGTCTTGATTTGCACGGCATTGCGGTTTCTGCAGGCTCTGCGTGCGAATCCGGAAGTATCAAACCGTCGCATGTCATTACGGCTCTTAAAATGCCGCCGGAATATGCCAAGTCAGCCATCCGCTTTACACTCGGCAGATGGACAACACGGTCCGAATTAGACTATACTGTCTCCGTTCTTAAAGACATTATCGAGCGGGTACGGAGCTTGAAATAAAAATATTATATGGTTTGAATAAATTTTGACACAGATTAACGCAGATTGATTATGAAAAACGCAGACAATTTTTTACAAAGATTTTTTCATAAATAATCGTCCCGCTGAGCGGGATTCGGGATCTTTCCGGTATTAATACCAAATTTCACATGAATTAAAAATTCTCAAGTAATATGTCGAACATATTCAAAAACAATAAGACCGTGCTTGTGGCGATGAGCGGGGGCGTGGATAGTTCTGTCACGGCGGCGCTGTTGAAAGAACAGGGATTTAATGTAATCGGAATAACCATGCGCCTGTCGGATGAGGAAGATGCTTCTATATATGCACTTCCAGACCGGTCATGTTGTTCCGTTGAGATGGCATCCCGGGCGCGAAGAGTGTGCGACCATCTCGGCGTTCCGCATTATGTGGTTGACTTCCGGGAGGCGTTCAGAAAACAGGTCAAGGATAATTTCTACGGGCAGTACATCAACGGCATGACACCAAATCCCTGTGTACGGTGCAATACCCATATTAAATGGAAACCGCTGGTACGGAAGAAAAACATACTAGGGGCGGATTTTATCGCAACCGGACATTATGCGCGGGTCGTTAAAAACGAGATTACAGGCGCATTTGAACTGCACAGGGGAGTCGACCGCCGGAAAGAACAAACTTACTTTTTATGGGGGCTGACCGGAGAACTGCTGAGCTTTACGCTCTTTCCGCTTGGAGAGTTAACTAAAAAACGGGTGCGGGCTCTTGCAAAAAAATACAATTTAGTTACGGCAAATACTGCCGAAAGCCAGGAGATATGCTTTATACCCGACAATGATTACCGAAGGTATGTTAACGAACGCCTCCGCCTGGATGGAAAAACATTCAATAGCGGTGAAATTCGCGATGTATCCGGCAAACTGTTAGGTACTCATAACGGTTACCACAATTTCACAATTGGTCAGCGCAAGCGGCTGGGGATTGCAGCAGGAAAACCTGTATATGTAACCGAAATCAACACGGATGAAAATGTTGTTGTAGTGGGTAATGAAGATGCTCTTTTATCGGATTCGCTTCATGCGGAATCGGTTAACTGGATAAACGGCATTCCCGCTGGAGACGACTTGAATGCGTGGGTTAAAATTCGGTATCGGGACCCCGGGGCAGATGCGGTTTTGCAGCCGGAAGGCTCAAAGAACGTTACGGTACTTTTTAAAAACCCTGTCCGTGCGGTTACTCCCGGTCAATCAGTTGTGTTTTATAAAGACGACCGGGTTATCGGAGGGGGGATTATCTCTAAAAAAGCCGGTTGATCCCGCTTAGCGGGATAAACAGTTAAAAATATATATCTCGCTCCGAAGGAGTTCTTTCGGGGCAAAATCGCTAAGTTTTAATATTAGAAAAAAGCATCACAAAAAATTTTGAAATAAAATCAATATTTTATACAAAATTTCTTGGCGAACTTTGCGTCTTTGTGAGATATTTTTATCCTAATAATTTATAAAAGGAATGTGAAAATGAGTTTATCAACGGGTAATTCAAAGATTGAAAAAGTAACTGTCGAGGATATCAAGTCTATGAAGCAAAGCGGTGAAAAGATCGCAGCTCTCACGGCATACGATTATTTAATGGCTCGTATCCTTGACAGCTGCAAAATCGATTTAATACTTGTGGGCGATTCTGCCGGAAATGTAATCGCAGGATATGGCACGACGCTTCCCGTTTCGGTTGAGGAGATGCTTTATCATACACGCGCTGTGCACAACGGCGTAAAACGTGCGCTCCTTATCCTCGACATGCCGTTTCTGTCGTACCAATGCGGCACTGACGATGCGGTGAGAAATGCGGGACTCTTTTTAAAAGCCGGTGCAGAGGGGGTCAAGCTCGAAGGGGGCAGGCAGGTTGCCGAAATTGTTGAAAGGCTTGTCGGATTTGGGATTCCTGTAATGGGGCATCTCGGTTTGACGCCGCAGTCGATAAATGTTTTCGGAAACTACAAGGTTCGCGGTAAAAAATCGGATGAACAGAAGAGAATCCTTGAAGATGCAAAAATTCTTGAACAGGCTGGAGTGTTTGCTATGGTGTTGGAGAAAGTCCCGGAGCAATTAGCCGGAGAAATTACAAAATCCGTTTCAGTTCCTACAATCGGTATCGGCGCAGGGCGATTTTGTGACGGGCAGATTTTGGTTTCTCACGACATTCTCGGAATCAACGAGGATTTCCGTCCAAAGTTTTTACGAAAATACGCTAACCTTGCTGAAGAAATGAGAAAAGCGTTCGGCAGTTTTATTAAAGATGTAAAAGGAGGAAATTATCCTTCCGAAAAGGAAAGCTACACAGCTTCCTGAAGCGGTTATCGTGCAGATTGAAAATAAAAAGTGAAAATCTCTCGCAAAGCCGCAAAGATATTTCTAAATTAAAAAATTTTGAATAAATTTTATTTTGTATCTTTTTTGCGGCTTTGCGAAATAATATATTGCATAAACTTACCGGTGATTCTATGAAATTTTATTACGATGATGACGCAGACTTGGAATTATTGCATGACAAGGTAATAGGCATAATCGGCTACGGCAACCAGGGACGGGCACATGCACTGAACCTGAGGGATTCGGGCTTACATGTGGTAGTCGGTCTGCGGGAAGGAAGCCCGAACCGGAGTAAAGCGGAAAACGAGGGACTAACGGTAGATAAAATTGAGCGAACCGCTGAATCGGCTGATTTTATCGTCCTGCTCATTCCTGATGAACTCCAGCCCGAAGTTTACCGCAAATCCATCGAACCTCATCTTACAGGCGGGAAAATTCTCGGGTTTGCACACGGATTTAACATTCATTTCGGCGGAATTAAACCGCCTGATTTTGTTGACGCGGTGATAAATTCTCCCAAATGTATCGGATACCTGGTCAGGGAAAACTACCGGAAAGGATACGGATTCCCTAATCTCATTGCAGTCCATCAGGATGTTTCGGGCAAAGCCCGTGATTATGCCCTTGCCTATGCTAAGGGTATCGGGGGTACCCGGGCGGGCGTTATGGAATCAACGGTGGAAGAAGAGACCGTTACCAACCTTTTCGGTGAGCAGTCGGTACTGTGCGGGGGAATTGTTGAACTCATTAAAGCCGGGTTTGAAACGCTTGTACAGGCGGGTTACCAGCCGGAGATTGCGTTTTTTGAATGTATGCATGAGATAAAACCGATAATCGACTTGTTTTATAAAGAAGGGCTTGCAGAAATGAACCGCAGGATAAGCAATACCGCTGAGTTTGGTGAATATATTTCCGGTCCCCGTGTAATCGGCGAGCAGACGCGCACGGCAATGAAATCCGTCCTTAGAGATATTCAGGATGGCGCATTTGCTAAACGCTGGATGGAAGAGCACCGGTCCGGTGAAAAAATTTTCGAATCCCTCCGTAAAGTCTCGGCAACACATCCCATTGAAAAAGTGGGCGCCCAAATGCGCAAAAAAATGCCCTGGCTGAAAGAAGATTTGTAGAAGTTCCGTTCTCTGAAACGGTATCAAGTCTTGTCTAAAGATCGGACTTTGTCTGACAATATCATAATTTTCCCCGATTACTCTGGGGATTGTGTTTTCAGAAAAAGTCTGATCTTTATTGAAGAGAAACATGTCTAAAGATGCACTTTTAACGGAAAAAGTCCCGCTAAGCGGGATGCAATACCTGATCCCGAAGTAACGGAAAGTCTTATCCGTCCGTAGAGACGCATGGCGATGCGTCTCATATACCTTTTGCTGGTTCAAGTTTGTAACTTGAACCTGAAAGTTTCTGTTCATGTTTAAAACATGCAGCAATGTATAACGCAATCCCGCTAAGCGGGACTGCGCCTACCTTTACAATTCCAGCATGCTAAAAACATGCTTCGGTAAAATAAAACATAACCGGTAGCCGCAGGCTTTAGCCTGCGTTAATAAAATACTTTCCCCTCATACCTATTATAAACCATTAATGAATCTGCTATAAAAAGGTCAATTAAGGAAATTACAGTCCTGGAAGTCACGGACCAATCCGTGACTTTAAGGCTATTTTGTATAAATTGTGTCATGGAATGGTCCATGACATCCCAGTATATACCCTTTTTAGAGTGAACTCATTAATGCAAAAACAAGCCATTGACTCCCCAAAGCTATTCCATTTTTTTGCATAATTGGGATTATGTCTTGTCTAAAGATCCGCCTCTGGCGGAAAATATCATAATTTTCCCACTGAGCGGGATGCAAAACCTGATCCCGATGTTATAGTGCAATATTTTTCATTGTTCTTGATTATTCACTGTTTGAAAAATATTTAAAAATATGTAATATAAATATTAATAATCATTTACGTATTTTTAGACAATGCAATATTTTTCACTGTTAAGATAATACAATGCTCAGAAAATTTACCCAATAGTGCAAAATATTTCACTATATATAATTTTCACTTTTTTTACCGAATAAAATAAAAATAATTATGGCATGATATTTGCAGTTTATTATCTAAAAATCAGACTCTGTCTGGTATGAATAGATCAAGCATAATATTTTTTCATTTTTAATTTTTAGCTTGACAACCCTAATAGTATTAATTACATTAGAAATAATAAAGGTGCGATTTAAATTATCTTAAAATTTAAATATCCTGCTATTCCATATAATAGAGGAAATTAATGAGATATCAAGATTGTACAAAAGTTAAAAATACAGATCTTTCTCCAGGCGAAAATAACATTAGTTGATCACGATACGATTCCTCTCGATAAAATTCTCACGTACAATCTTACATCAATAATAAATACAATATTTCTAAATAAATTTTAGTATTTCTTTAAAAACCATTAAAGAAGGAAAACAGAATGAAAAAATTATTAATCATTTGGTTTTTTTCATTAATCGTTATAAGCCTGTCGTTTTGCAGAAAAGACGTAAACGGTCCTGGGAATGAAATAAATAATCCCAAAGACGAAGGATTCAATGTACCTCATAAAGACCTTGTTGCATTAAAATGTGTTTTTACTGAAAATTATAGTGGATTATTATTATTAGATTATTATGATCCTTCAAATTATAAAATTGTAAAAGACCCTCCAGCATGTGTAAGAACTCCAAGATTTTCAGCAAATAAAGACAAAATAATTTTTAATACAAAACCTTACGCACCGGGTGCTGGTTATTCATTTGCTCTATACGATGTAAATAAAGATACTGTGAAAAATATACGACGTCTAAGCGGTCTCAATCTATATGGTGAAAGACCTGTCTGGAAATACGACGGTTCAGGTTTCTATTACTATGTTTATCTAGGAGGTGTTTATTTTTATCAATTTGATACTCAACTTGATTATAATTTTGGTCCAGGAAATTTTTTGATTCATGAATTATATGGTTTAAAAGGAACGGATACCCTCATGGTTTATGGATATGATAAAAAATTAGGGAAACAATCTTACGGTAATTACTTTACAGACCATGAAGGCAGTTTTCTTACGCGTATTGACAATCCTTATTTAGAACCTGTTCATTGTAGTACTGGAATAATATCAGAATATTCAAAAAGATTGAGATGGAATAGTACAGCGGGATTATTCGTTTGTTCTGAATATGATTCTACACTTAACGGACGTAAAATATCAGTAACCAATCTTGATGGTTCTTACTACCGAAGTTATACTTCAGGGGATTATACGGACGATTATCCTGTATGGGGACCTGAAGGAAAAACAATACTGTTTAACAGGACAGAATGGATTGTACCTTATTTTTATTATCATGGAGTTATGATAATAGATGTTGAGACAGGTGAAGTTAGTAAATTTATAAATCCAGAAACAATAAATGGAGCAATTAGGCTATGGGATGCTGATTATTAATAAAATAATATTCAATATTTTATTCAAAAATAGCACATAATGGGGTCAGGTTTTGTCTAAAGATCCGCCTCCGGCGCAAAATGTAATAATACAAGAACTGACCCCGAAGTATAAGTTGCGATTAGATAAGAACCAGGAGGATAATTATGAATAGTTCAAGCTTGAATTATAGTATACAACGCAAACATATATATTTTTGTCTGGTTTCAATGTTAATAGTATTATTCTTTAATAATTGTAGTAATATATTGAACGAAGATCAAGGTTTTTACAGAATACCGGAACCAGCATTTAGTTCTTTTGATAAAAAACCATCTTGGTCTCCTGACGGTCAAAAAATAATCTTTAAACGCTGGTTTATAGTGAATATCGACCGGGACAAAGGAAGCGATATTGATGTTGATTCGACCGGTTTCTGGACGATGGATATAGATAACGGCAATATGAAATTCTTGGCGCAAGGTGTTGCCCTTAATTCTCCGGATTATAGCCCGGACGGTTATTGGATCGTATTTGACTATGCCGGCATTATATATAAAGCGCCTGTAATTGGAGATTCATTAGACCTTGCCAATCGTATTAAATTAACAAAAAGCGGATCTGACCATTCCCCCGAATGGAGTACGGATGGAGAATGGATTGTATATAAAAAAAGCACAGGCTCTACGATGGGTGTATGGATTATAAAACAAGACGGTTCGGAAAGAAAACATATATTTAATTATGGTCGCTCTTCTCCTACATGGCATACAAATAGCATGAATATTTTTACGTTCGCGGGGCCTTTTCTTGATGATTATATGCTTAAATTTTATCCATTTACTGAAGCAACTCCGGATACAATAGAGTCAATAAAAAATTCAGATAATAGATATCCAAAAATATCTCCAGATGGAAGAAGTGTTGCATTTTCATCAAGTGAAGAAGGAAAGAAACGGTATATTTGGACTATGAATATCGACGGTGCCGATAAAAGAAGACTGACTAACGGCGATCAACCTGCCTGGTCTCCTGACGGCACAAAAATCGCTTTTATGTGGTACTCACAAGCAGGGGGATTGGGCACGATTTGGGTTATGAACAGTAATGGAGAGAATACACGCCAGCTTACCTTCTTGCCCCAAAATGTGTTAGATTCATTAGCGGTATTCGGTTATGATATAAGAAGATAACTTTTTTATGATACATTTCAACCTTAATCCCTAAGGAGGGCGTCATGGACTCAACAAAACGTTTTTACCAGTTTTGCGCACAGGCAATCCCGCTTAGCGGGATATGCTACAATTGTAGGAATTTGATTTATTAAATTCTAAGAGTGTGTTGGTGACAACACCAACACACAGCGGAAAGATCCTTATCCCGAAACTTCGGTACTTGATTACAGGATTACATAAAAAAAGGCGGGATTGAGTTGCGTTTCAGTCCCGCTTTTTTGTATGTTCTTTTATAATTATCCTTGATATTGTTAATAACCCAAATTCGACAGGCGATTTTGCAAATTTTAATAAAAACAATCCCGTTCAATCAAATCTTTTCATTCCATGTCTCCTGACGCGAAACGCCAATCGCAGTGTCTTTGAGGCTGCCGGCAGA
>LJUD01000157.1 GCA_001304035.1 bacterium SM23_31
TTCCAGATGCTCTTCGCGGTACGGAGCGCGTTTTTCAACGTAATTTTCAACGGTTTTATAAAACAAAATGTAATACATGCCTTTTTCTCCTTACTTTGGAAAGTATGAACCTGAGAATTAAATCTTAATTTCAAGACGTCTAACGCTAAAAATAACCTGCCGGAACTTGCGGCGCACAATACGTTGGTACTTAAAGATACGTTCTGCGCAGCACCGCCCGTTCAGATTCGCACACCGCCGTTCCAGTCATGTTAATTTTTTTGTTAGATATCTTTACATGGTCTGATATTTCTCATCAACGGTAGAATTTTTGAATTAATTTAAAAAGTTCTTGACATTTGATAAAAATGTATTATATTAAGAGTACTTTGTTACAAAGAGAACTCTTTAATAATTGAAGGAGGTTAATAATGTCACAAAAAATCAGTCTAAGACAAGCGGAACACAAAGTTTTCAGGACCGCTTTCAACCACGGTTTATGGGACGTCTTTATCGGCAGTATTGTCCTGCAATTCGCTATAGCTCCCTTACTAAGCAGCAGCCTTGGAGATTTTTGGAGTTCTGCAGTTTTCCTACCGTTCTGGGCATTGGTTTTTGTTGTTATTTGTCTTGTTAGAAAATATATTGTCACGCCCAGAATAGGTTTTGTGAAATTCGGGCAATCCCGTAAAATAAGATTAGCAAAATTCACCGCCGTGATGTTAGTAGTGAATCTCGTCGTGTTCATCATAGGCATCTTCTTTGCATTGAACTATAATGTAACGTCAGGCTGGATACATACGGCTCTCTTCGGCTTTGCCGTATTAGTAATGTCCAGCATTGCTGCGTATTTTCTCAATTTCACCCGTTTATTCATTTATGGTTTGCTATTCCTTCTTTCATTATTAGTAGGTGAATGGTTATACGTTAATTTTAAAATATCCCATCATGGATTTCCAATAACATTTGGTATCACAGCAGGAATAATCATAATTACCGGTCTGGTACTATTCTTCCGTCTTATAAGAGAATATCCGATCCCTATAAAAGAATCAATCTCAGAGGAGAAGATCGGATGACTAATCAACAAACCGAACAAGTTAAGTTAAATCTACTGGCAAATATTGATCAGATAATCCATACTCCTGCCCGGTTGATGGTGCTCACGTATCTCTATGTAGTTGAAAGCGCTGATTATGTCTTCCTGATGCGTTTAACAGGATTAACGTGGGGCAACCTGTTCACACACCTAACCAAGCTGGAAGATGCCGGTTACATTACGATCGAGAAGACATTTAAAGGCAAAAAGCCCTATACAATCATCCACCTGAGCGACCAGGGCCGGAATGCATTCCGAGAGTACAAGAAAAGCATGAAGCAAGTACTTGACGACTTGCCTGATTAGAGATATTATTTGACTTGCCGTGTATATTATGGCTCATATTCAAATCAGTATCTAACTTAATAACAGTATTTTGGCAGCGCATAGTAAAATTGAACATCTGCTGCTAAACAAAAATATGTAATGTGTCCCTGAATTCGCTCATCTGAGGGCAGCCACGACGTCTTCCATTAATTTCAACGTCCCCTCCACGGGATCGCCGCCCGCCTCGTATTCGAGTGAGATATCCCCTTGATAATTTGCATTATTAAGAATCCGGACGCACCGGGCGATGTCAACATCGGGAAACCTCGTCCACCGTTTTGCATGACACATGGACGTAGCCAGTGGGATCAGGGCTTCAAGGCCGTGGTAGAGCATATATTCATGCTCCCAGTTGCAAAAATCCGGTGAGGCTTCGCAATACGGGCTGTTTACTTCATTGATAATAATTCTCACGTTCATCGGGTCTGCGGCAAGACCCCAGTGGTTTTCAATCGTGACTTTAACACCGACTTTTTCCCCGTAATCCGCCATTTCTTTAAACGACTCGATGGCATTTTTTAAGTACGGCACAATCTCAGTATCCTGCGGGTATCCCCCTCTTATCTCTGCTTGCGGCAGTATTTGCGGACCACCGGTATTCACGCGCATCGAACGCACGCCGATCTGTTTAGAAGCATCCAGCCATATTTTTGCCACACGGATCCCTTCACGCCGCGCCTCTTCATCCGGGTCTGCTATGTTCCGTGGTGCATTATTGGAAATATGCACAGCCATTACCCCGGTTTCAACCATTTTTTCCGCAAGTTTGTCCAGATACTGCTTTGATGAAGTCACCGACGGGTCGAAATCACCAAAACGGATTCTCTCACCCGAAACTCTCTGTATGAATTGTGAATCATCATCGAAATCACCGAAGAGAGATGACCAGAGGTCCATTTTAGTAACACCGGGATAAGTATCCTTTGTGAATTGAGGGAAATCGAGCATAGTAATTTCACCATATTTCTCCTTCAACGGCCCGGTTGCCTGACGTGTCGATGAGGCACGCCGCTTGAACAACCGGTTGACTGCATAACTGTTGGATGCGATCTGCTTCAAGCGCTCCTCTTTTGTTCTCTGATATACTTTTGCCGCATTTTTAGGGCTTGCGGCAAGTAACGCACCGCCTGCTGCGGTACACACTATACCTTTCCCCGCGGATTTCAAAAAATCCCGGCGTCCCACTCCCGCAGAACGTAACTCCACAACTTGTTCCTTTATCCTGTCCATAACACACTCCATTGTTTATATTTTCAGATTCATATACGTAATGTCAAATATACAACTTTACAAGGAAAAAGGCACATATTTTTTCAGTGTACGGTGCCGGAAGAGTTGAAAAGAAGTAATTAGTTACAGGCAATTTTCATTAATGCGCCGTTTAAGTCATGAAATCAATAAAAAATAATGCTTGACTGAAAACAATTTAGTATATACTTTTATGCAAAAGGCGGCGGGCTTTCAGGTAATTCCTATAAAATACTTTCATCGAGGTGTATATGAACAGGTATAAGAGTATTCTATCCGCAGCAGTTATCGTCCTGCTTAGCTGTATCATTTCAATTTCGTTCCCTTTGTAGCCAAACCAGGTTATCCAATAATCCCGGTTCAAAACATCGTCCATCATGGTCGCCTGACGGTTTAAAAATCGCTTTCGATTCGGTTATAGATGACAATTATGATATCTATGTAATTAATTCAGACGGTTCAGAGCAGACCAGGTTAACAGATAATCCTGATTATGACAGCAGTCCATCGTGGTCGCCCGACGGTTCAAAGATTGTTTTCGATTCAGACAGGGACGGCAATTCTGAAATTTACGCAATGAATGCAGACGGCTCCAATCAAATTAGATTAACTTATAACGATGCTAAAGATAAGTATCCATCATGGTCTCCCGATAGTTCTTTCATTGCTTTTGTATCGGACAGAGATGGTAATGAAGAAATATATATAATGAATGCAGACGGTTCCAATCAAAATAGGTTAACCAATAATTCTGCAAATGATAACTATCCTTGCTGGTCACCCGATGGCTCAAAGATCGCTTTTGTCTCGGACAGAGACAGTTATATAGACGTAATCTATGTTATGAATGCAAACGGTTCTAATCAGACCAGGTTAACAAATACTTCCGGCTATGAAATTACTCCATCATTTTCTCCTGATGGTTCCAAGATAGCTTTTTGTTCAATTATGGACAGTAATGTTGAAATTTACATGGTTAATTTAGACGGTTCTAATGCAGTAAGATTGACGAATAATCCATATGTAGATTTGTACCCTTCATGGTCTCCGATTATAAAATGATTTTTATCGAATCACAAGTGCAACATCCTCCCATCCCGTTCAGCGGGAAGGTTCAGGATGTAAAAAATACTTGCGAATATAAATTTATTTATTGATATTTCAGTTGAACTTTTAAAAATGCTTTTGAAGCTTGAGGTTTTAACGCTGCGCCCGGAATGCCAATTACTTCCCGGAACTGTTAGGCGACAGTTAACAAGATGTATAATAAATGAAAAACGCGAGGAGGTCGATTTTGAGGTGGCAAGACTATATCACGGTAGATCCGACCGTTTGCCATGGAAAAGCGTGTATCAAGGGGACGCGAATCATGGTATCAGTTGTGCTCGATAACTTGTCCGCTGGGCTCAAGCCTGATGATGTTGTGCGCAGTTATCCTTCTCTAAGCCTTGAAGCAGTACATGCTGCTATGGCTTACGCTGCTGATTTGGCGCGAGAGCGGATTGTTGCTATGCCTTTGTAAGGTGATGGAATGAAGTTCAAGATTGATGAAAACCTACCGGTTGAGGTGGCGGAGTTGCTTCGCCAGGCTGGACATGAAGCATCAACTGTGTTAGAGCAGGATTTGGGAAGTAGTTCCGATTCCGATATCGCCTTGGTCTGTCAGCGAGATGGACGAATCTTGATCACATTGGATACGGACTTTGCGGATATTCGGTCCTATCCGCCGGCTCAGTTCTCCGGATTAATCGTATTGCGTCTGAAACAGCAAGACAAGCATTATGTACTCGAGGTTTTTAGTCGACTTATGCGGGCACTTTCAGATGAACCACTTGAGCGGCATCTATGGATCGTTGAGGAAAATCAAATCAGAATCAGAGGCTGAGTTAAACCGAAACTGGACTAACCAACAAGTCGCTGCAGTTGACACCACTTCGCGGCTTCGTCCCGTTACTACATCAAGAGCATGTTTGTCACATATTGTTCTCTTTGAGGTTACATACTCCGATACCAACAAAGCGGGAAGATTCAGGATGTAAAAAATACTTGCAAATATAAGTTTATTTTTTGATATTCCAATTGTTTATCAGATTTTTGGTTTATCAATCAATTCAGCCGATATGATAAAGTTCTATTTATCAAGTTAATTATTAGGGGCTATAAAAATAATACTAATCATTAACCTTTCTTTTTAATGGCAGCAAAGAAAATACATAGTAGTAGCATAATCGGACAGCAAGGTATTAATTTAATCGAAAAGCGTGTTTTGGATATGGGATTTCTATGGTATCCAACTGGAGCAATTGAAGCAGGAATTGATGGCATAATAGAAATACGTGATCCAAATTCAAGTGAAGTATATAATTCAATAATTCAAGTGCAAAGTAAGGCAACATTAAAACAATTTCAAGCAGAAACATCGGATTCGCTTCACTATTTATGTGACGAAAAAGATTTGGATTATTGGTTAAAAGGTAATGCACCAGTTATTTTAATAGTCTCTCGACCTTCTACATATGAAGCTTATTGGATTTCAATTAAACATTATTTTAAAGATCTTAGAAAACGTAAAAATCGCAAAGTCATATTTAATAAAAATAAAGACAGCTTTGATAAAAAATGTGTTAAAAAATTACTGAAAGTCGCCTTACCTGAAGATGCAGGTATTTATATCTCACCACCACATAAAAGTGAGATATTGTTCACTAATCTACTTGAAGTTACATCTTTTGCTCCTCAAATTTATATTGCTGATACCCGTTTTCGATCGTATAAAAGTTTGTGGAAGAGATTAAATGAACTTGGTGGGGATTCAGGTGGAGAATGGATATTAAAAGACAAACGCATATTAAGTTTCCATAATTTGGAAGAATATCCCTGGAATAAGATTTGTGATGTCGGAACATTGGAACCTTTTGATTCTACTGAATGGGCATTTTCACCAGAAATTGATAAAAGGAAAGAATTTATTCAACTTTTAAATGTTTCGCTTAAAGAAAAAGTATGGCCGAAGATAAAATTTAGTCAAAATAAAGAATGTTTCTATTTCAAAGCAACATATAATCTATCACCACAAAAAATTTCATATAGAACAGTAAGTGGTCGAACAGTGCCAAGAACTGTTTTTGAAGCATATTATAGTAAACGTGATAATTATTTCATTTCTTATTATCGTCATTCTGCATTTGAAGGACAATTTAAGTTATTCGATGGTATATGGTATTTAGAAATAACTCCAACTTATTTTTATACTTATAATGGTTATAATTTGGATAAATATTATGAAGATAGATTGTCAAAAATAAAACAATTAGAGAGAAATCCAGCTTTACTTGGTCAACTATTTATGTGGGCACATTTCTTAGGTACTCATGATGATTTATTTGAAGATAAATATCCATTTTTAAAATTTGGAAAATTAAAGGAATTTTCCATTGATTTTGGACTTGATGATGCATCTTGGTTAAATAACGAAATAGATGAAGAAATTCAAGTAGTTAAATCAAATTTTGACGAATTACCTTTATTTGAAAAATGAAAATATCTTTTTTACATGAACCAGAATTAGAATTTGGAACTGGAAGGCATATCGATATAAGATTTGGCTTAATTAATTATGGACCTTTAGATTTTGACAGCCCTTCTGCTCCTAAGAATATTAATTTAGGAATTGTTGGTAATCTACAAACCGTTGAAGGCGTTCATAACTGGCTTGAATTATGTCGCAATGGTATTGCAGCCAAAGTTAGCAAACAACCTAATCTCTTTCCTAAATTTCCTGGATTTGAACATGATAAAAATTTTTACTCTCAGCTTATATTAGATGACTCATTAAATCGTTCAATTACAAATCGTGAATTTGATTCATTATGTGATATTAGTAATTCATCTGAAATCATTAAAGAAGCTGTTAATATTTTTTGGAATGAATTTGAGTATTTATCACAAAATAAAAACGTTAATGTTATATTATGCGCAGTACCTTTGAACTTGCTAAATAAAATGGAAGAAGGAATTGCAAAAGATACTGAAGATGTAGTGTCTGATCCGGCACGTGAAATTAGATTAGATTTTCACGATTTGTTAAAAGCAAGAGTAATGGAATTAAAGATTCCAACTCAAGTCATACTACCGATGACTTGGGATAAACATTCTCGTCAAAAACAAAAGCGTAGACCAGAAAAGATAAAACAACTCCAAGATGAAGCTACAAGAGCCTGGAATATTCATACAGCGCTTTACTATAAAGCGGGTGGTAAACCGTGGCGATTAATTCGTGAACCTTCGATGCTTACTTCTTGTTATATTGGTATAAGCTTTTATAAAAGTATAGACGATTCCAAACTTTTTACAAGTGTAGCACAAATATTTAATGAACGTGGTGAAGGAATAATTGTTCGCGGTGCTGTAGCAAATATATCCAAAGAAGATTTACATCCTCATCTTAATGATTCAGATGCTTACAATTTGTTAAATGATGCTCTTGAAAAATATCGAGCAGAACATCGTACATTTCCTGCAAGGATTGTATTACACAAAAGTTCATCATTTAATAATGAAGAGATCAATGGATTTAGGCAATCTGCAGAAAGCCAAAGTATAGAATTGTATGATTTTATAAGTTTAAAATCCAGCTTTACAAGACTTTTTAGGGGCGGCGCTTATCCACCATTACGGGGTACTATTTTATCACTTGACAATAAAACTCATATTCTTTATACAAAGGGTGGGATAGATTTTTATTCAACATATCCAGGTATGTATGTTCCTCGAACTTTAGAGTTTCATTGTGATTTGACTGATCAAACTCCTAAATTTTTAGCTGAAGAAATATTATCTTTAACAAAAATGAATTGGAATAATACTCAATTTGATGGTTTTGAGCCAATTACTTTAAGAGCCGCTAGACAAGTTGGTTCAATATTAAAGTATATTGATTCTGATAAATTGATTGAACCGAGATACAGCTTTTATATGTAAGTATAACTCCGAAACGTTTTGGTTCCCCAGAGACCACTTTCGTGGCAGGTCATAAACTTGAACCAGCAATAGTCAGATTCAGCGGAATATTTTCACTACCCTTTGATCACGCCAACGGGTTTGAGGCGGGCGACTTTTTTTGAGATGCCTGCTTTGTGCACCACATCGACGACGTCCTGCACGTCTTTATAGGCTTCGGGGATTTCTTCGAGCAAGGTTCGCCTACCGTGGGACTGGACAATAATACCCTTATCTTCGAGTTCGCGGTGGATTGCGCGTCCCTTGCTTGCCTTAACCGCCTGCTTCCGGCTTAGCACGCGACCGGCGCCGTGACAGGTCGAGCCGAACGTCTCCTTTATCGCTTGTTCGGTGCCTACAAGAACGTACGAATACCTTCCCATGTCGCCCGGGATAAGCACGGGCTGTCCGATGTTTTTATACACGCCGGGCGTATCGGGATGACCGGGCGGCAGAGCACGCGTGGCGCCCTTGCGGTGGACGCAGACCTTTCTCATTTTTCCTTCTATAATGTGGTCTTCGATCTTTGCTATATTATGGCACACGTCGTATATTAAATTCATTTGGAGAGCGTCAGGCGAAGCGTTTAGAACCTTAGAAAACACTTCTCTCGTCCAGTGCATGATTGTTTGCCGGTTTGTCCATGCATAATTGGCTGCGGCGGACATTGCAGCTAAATAATTTTTGCCTTCTTTCGATTGAACCGGTGTACACGCCAACTGCCGGTCGGGGAGTTCGATCTCATATTTTTTGACGCATTCCATCATAATCTTCAAATAATCATCGCACACCTGGTAGCCGAATCCCCGCGAACCGGTATGAATAATTACGGTTACGCCGTCCTTCCTGAGCCCCATCGCGCCGGCGATTTTTTCGTCGTATACTTCATCTACATAACCGACCTCGAGAAAATGGTTTCCGCTGCCGAGAGTCCCAATCTGCTGGCGACCACGCTCGAGAGCACGCTGGCTGACTACTTCAGGATTTGCACCCGGCAGACATCCGTTTTCTTCAATTCTGTCGAGGTCGGCTTCCGTTCCAAACCCGCGCTCCACCGCCCATTTTGCACCTATTTGCAGCAGCCGCTTCTCCTCGGCAATCGATAGTTTCAGCGTACTTTCGGAGCCGACACCCGTTGGAATTGCATTATAAAGAGCGCCAACCAGTTCCCGTATTTTCGGCAGAATTTCATCTTTGAGCAGTGCAGTGCGTAGAAGCCTGACGCCGCAATTTATGTCATATCCGACGCCGCCGGGTGAAATGACACCATGCTCAATGTCCATTGCCGCCACGCCGCCGATTGCAAAACCGTATCCCCAGTGAATATCGGGCATTGCCAGCGACGCAACGAGAATACCCGGCATGTGTGCAACGTTGGCTACCTGCTGCATGGACTGGTCATGGTGAATATCTTTCATCAAGGTATCATCTGCAAATATTTTTCCGGGAACGCGCATTTTACCCTGTTTGGGGATTTCCCAGCGGTAATCGTCAATCCGGCGAATTTCTATTTTTTTTTCGTTCATTGCTACAATTCAGTAATTATAATAGTATAACAGACATTCCTGTTTGCTCCTTTTTTGGGATCTGTTTATTTATACATTTCATTCAAATATTATTCAAATATTAATAAATAGAGCATTAAACAGTTTACATTTTGCTATATAACCGGATGTAATTGCTCAGCGGTCCCTTGAGTACTCGGGGCAAATTATACAGGATAAGTTGTAAAATTATATTATTGGAGTTCATTAAAAAGAGATTGCTTCTTCGCTTTACTCCTCGCAATGACAGATGAGTTTAAATTGTCATTGCAAGCTAAGTCCCGAGTACTCGGGGGATTCACTTCGCTAACTTTGATATATAAAAAATGTGAAAGAAGTAATTTATTGTTCGATTATTTTCCCTTGATTAGTTATTTTTCTATAAAAACAAGACCTTTTACCGGTATGGCATGCAGTACCCCTCTGCATGACCTTCACAAGTATAGTATCAGCATCGCAGTCAAGGCGGATTTCGATTACCTTCTGTGTGTTTCCGCTGGTTTCGCCTTTAATCCATAATTTTTGCCGTGAGCGTGAAAAAAAGCATGTTTGACCCGTCTCAAGTGTTTTGGTCAAGCTTTCTTTATTCATATAAGCCATCATCAGAACTTCACCGTTTTCGTAATCCTGAACAATAGCAGGAATCAGCCCCCGGTCGTCAAATTTCAGGCGTTCAAAAAATTTTCTCAAGTAAACCTCACTTGTATATTTCTTTCATGTAAATAAGTTTTTATTTGTTCAATTGTCAGATAACGGTAATGAAAAACAGAGGCAGCCAACACCGCGTCTGCTTTACCCAGCACTATTGCTTC
>LJUD01000158.1 GCA_001304035.1 bacterium SM23_31
GTATGGAGGAGTCGAATTAGAGTTCGGCCAGAATTATATCATCCCCAAACCGTTTGACCCGCGCGTCTTAATATGGGAAGCTTCTGCCGTGGCAAAGGCTGCGATGGATTCCGGTGTTGCAAAAATCAAAATTGACATGGATAAATATCGTGAGGAACTTGAAGCCCGCCTTAAAAGAGCAAAATAATTGACATAGGCTTTTGCTGTTGATGACACCCGGCAAAAAGCCCCGAGATAAAAAACAAGCAACTAATATCGTAATTTTTGAAAAACCCGCTAATTTACCTGGCGGGTTTTTTGTTTTTTACTTATAGTTTAGCTCCAGCTTTACTTAAAGTGAACAACTTTTGAATCATACGTCAAAAAATATCAATTTAAAGACTGCCGGTAATAAAATATTTTGCATTCTTCGGGATATATTTTTACATTAAAAATGTTATACTAATTTAGTAAAGTTATTTCTCGCAAATACCTGTAAAGAGCATTTATAAAGTAATCTAAAAACCACGGAACCATTTACTTTTATTAACTCTTTTTGAGATATGACTGATAATTTCTTCTACGACAGCCGGAAAAATGAATTTAACTCCCGGATTTTTCGAAATATCATAAAACAGGCTCTTACTAATATAGATGCACACGTTGCAATTTATCGGAAGGATTGTACGCTATTATGGGCAAACAATAACTTTAAAATGGAGTTTAGTATACATCCTGATGAAATTAAACGTATCTACTTCGACCATTTTCACAATGATGAGGGATGTTTAGCGGAATACCTGATTAGAAAAACACTCGAAACCAGTACAATTCAGAACAGCATATTCAAGATTCAGGATAAGAACGGATGTATCAAATATTTTAATGCATTTGCCTTTCCAATGTATGACAACAATAAAAAATTTTCAAACATAATTGAAATATCATGGAATATCAGCGAGGATGCGGCATTCGATTCTGCTTCCAGTGTACAATATGATTTGTTAAAAAACCTGGCAGATATGTCGCTCGATGCGATTATTGTGATTGACGAAAATGATTTGATTACTTTCTGGAATAAAGGAGCTGAAAAACTCCTCGACTATCGATTTGATGAAGTGTTTCATAATAACTTTCGGATGATTTTTCCGGAATCAGAGCAGACTGAACAGGCATTGGATTTAATGCAGCAATTGCTTAATACGCAGGGGTATCTGAAAAACTTTGAAACAGAGTTACGAAAAAAGGATGGTCAACCTATTAAGGTAGAGATAACGCGTGCCTTTGTAGACCCTGCACGTAAAGAGGAGATGGGTTCACATTTGATCGTAAGAGATATTAGTTCACGGAAAAACCTTGAAGATATGTTGCGCAAGACAATTGAAAAGCTGGCAAAACTACATGAAATTTCAGATCTGCTGCACAGCTCCACTTCCGAAGAAGAAATATACCAGATTATGCTCGTTTCCGTGACTGCGGGAGAGGGATTAAAATTTAACCGCGCCTTTTTATTGATGCTTGATTTTAAAAACCAGCTTCTGGAAGGTAAGCTTGCCGTAGGTCCGGATAACCTGGAGGAAGCAAGAAAAATTTGGGAGCTAATTCCACGACAATTTAGTTCATTAAAGGAAATACTTGATTCTTTCAGAAATAGAAGCCCCCAAGAGCATGAAAAAGTTATTGAATGTGTTGAGGAGCTTACCACCTCACTTGGGGACGGGTCCAGTATCATGATCCAGGCAATTAAAAATCGAAAATCTTACTTGGTTAGAGGCGGGAAATGTGATGTTGATTTTGATTCCCGAATCTGTTCCATTCTTAATAATGACACATTTGCCGTCATTCCGATAATTGCCAAAGAAGCGGCAGTCGGTATTATAATTGTAGATAATATTTTTAACAGGGAACAAATTACAGATAAAGATATTGAAGCGCTCGAAATTTTTGCGACCCAGGCGGGTCTTGCACTGGAGAATGCCCGGCTTCAGGAAAATCTCTCCGAACATCTAAAAGAACTTGAAACAGCTTATAATAACCTGCAGGACAGCCAGGATAAGTTAGTCAGGTCTGAACGGCTTGCAGCGATTGGCGAAGTTGTGGCAAAAATTTCGCATGAAATTCGAAATCCTCTCGTTAGCATCGGGGGATTTTCGAATCGATTAATGAAATCATCCAAAATGAAATCCGATGCCCACCGATATCTCGATATAATTTCACAAGAATCTAAACGATTAGAAAAAATTCTCGATGATATATTGAATTATTCAACCGTGTTTCAACCGGAAAAAGAACTCTGTAATCTGGGCGATTTAATACAAAAAAACTTACTAATATTGATGGATGATTTGCAGAAGCAGTCCATAACGCTGCAATTAGAACTCAATGAAGCGTATTGTATTATGCTCGTTGATCCAAACCAGATGACCCAGGTTTTCTTAAATATCATTCGCAACTGTATTCAGGCTATGCCGAAAGGCGGGAAACTCACCTTAAAGTGCTATAGAAATACAGATTTTCTTGTGGTTGAGATTAAGGATACCGGCGTCGGTATCAAAAAAAAAGATTTGGATCACCTCTTCCAACCGTTTTATACAACTAAATCAAGCGGATTAGGATTAGGAATGTCTATCAGCCGGCAAATCATGACTAATCACGGTGGGAAAATCGAGGTAATTAGCCGTTATCAAAGAGGAACAAAATTTTTAATTTATCTGCCGGTAGCATAAAAAAGTAAATATTAAGCTATCTTAAAAAAGATAGAATTTGTACTTTCCCAATATTCGATAATGCCGAAGTTTAGCGTTTACATTCAATATAGAATAACCAACATTACAATAAACGGGAGGGATTTATGAAAAAACTCTTAATAGCCGAAGATGATTCAAATTTAAGGCTTTTATATGAAAAAGAATTTTCCGAAGATGGCTATTATGTGATTCTGGCAAAAAATGCTAAAGAGGCGATTTCAAAAGCAAAGAGAGAAAAACCCGATCTAATTGTTATGGATATCCGGATGCCGGAACAGAGCGGTATCGAAGCTATGAATGAAATTAAATCATTCGCTAGGAAAATTCCTGTAATTCTCAATACTGCATATCCGATATATAAGGATGATTTCTCTACCTGGCCTGCCGCAGCATATGTTTTAAAGTCCGCAGACCTGAGCGAATTGAAAAAAACGGTTAATGAGGCTTTTATGGATAAGTAGTCTAAAATATTTTACTGATATGAATAAAACATTATTTATGTAGAGACGTACATTTTTAGTCACATGTAAAAGACAGCGGAGACGCATGGCATGTGGTACGTTGAAAATACGGAGCTTCTACAAGCGAAGGTGAAGAACACCTTCGTTTTTTTTATAATCTTATTAAGGTAAACTTGCGATATGAAGCGCACCTCAGAACGTAAGAATATTATGTTCCCGGAACGTAAGAATATTATGTTCTCCTATAATCACAGATTATATTTTCTTGCTTTATTGTGTAAGGTGCGGAGGTTTATGCTGAGGAGTTCTGCTGCCTTAGTTTTGTTGTAATCTACTTTTTCAAGCGTACTTTTAATGATCCGCTTTTCAGCTAATTCGAGTTGAGCGGATAAATCCAATTCATCTTCCTGCAGTCCGGCAAATTTTGATTTTTCATATTTAGTTACCAGGTATTTTGGGAGGTCATCGACAACAATAACAGATTCATCGCACATAACAACGGCGTTTTCGATCGCATTTTCGAGTTCACGCACATTTCCCGGCCAGTCGTGATAGATGAATAATTTTTCTACTTCCGGAGTACAACTTTTAACGTTTTTGTCGTTTTCTGCGGCATATTTTTTTATGAAATGATCGATAAGCATGGAAATATCGCTTCTTCGTTGTTTCAGCTGGGGCAGTATAATCGGGATCACATTTAACCGGTAGTATAAATCTTTCCGAAATGTGCCTTTTTTTATTGCGTTTTCCAGGTTGGTGTTAGTCGCCGCAATTACCCGCACGTCAACCTTCTGAGGTTTGGTGCTGCCGAGACGCGAAATTATTCTTTCCTGAAGCACCCGCAGTAGCCTCACCTGAACGTCGGGGCTAATGTTGCCGATTTCATCCAGAAAAATCGTTCCCCCTTCCGCCGCTTCGAAACACCCTATTTTAGTTTTGTATGCACCGGTGAAAGCGCCTTTTTCATAACCGAATAGTTCGCTTTCCAACAGCGTCTCGGGAAATGAAGTGCAGTCTATTGTCATAAAAGGTTTATCTGCTCTGGCGCTCTTTTCATGGATTGCACGTGCAATTAGCTCTTTTCCGGTTCCGCTTTCACCGCGCAGGATTACCGTCGAATTGGTTTTTGCAACTTTTAGTACCTTTTCAAAAACTTTAATCATGGCACCCGAAGCGCCGATAATATTTATAAATTTATATTTAGCTTCTACCTTAGACTTTAAATCAATATAATCTTTTCTCAGCCGGCTCTCATCCAGCGCCTTTTTTGCGATAACAAGCAGTTCATCGATGTGTACCGGTTTGGTAATGTAGTTGTAAATACCCTCTTTCATTGATTCGACAGCGCTTTTCACTGTACCGAATGCAGTAATAATAATCACCTGAATACCTATATAATCGCGCAGAACGGTACGGGCGAATTCCATACCATCCATCCCCGGCAGCATCAAATCTGTAATAACAAGGTCAATTCCATCGTTATTAAGCAGTTTTAGCCCTTCCTCCGCAGATAAAGCAGTTAAAACATGATACCCTTCCTGGGTCATGATTTCCTTAAGCCCCTCGAGGGTATTTTGTTCGTCGTCAACTATCAGCAGTGTTTCTTTAATATCCATAAGCTTTAAATTAATTTGGCGGGAAATATATCATTTAAATCCCGGCAGATGATACGTCCTTCCATAAAAAAAACACGTAAAACCAAGATTCAAAATAATGCAGAATTAATATATCATGTGGTTTCGAGCTGGCAGAGGGATTCGAACCCCCGACCTATTCATTACGAGTGAATTGCTCTACCTACTGAGCTATGCCAGCTAATTATTTTCTGCTTAAAATTTATGTACCACTAAAGATACACTTTCATAGCATTTTAGTCAAATATTATTTTTAGTTGTACATAAAAAAATGAAGATTTAATATAGGATTTCCGGGAAATTGTAAAAATTCAGTCACCAGATTTCGTTCTTTCCCGCTTCAGCGGGATAAGGGAGGGAAATTTTCTTTGTCAAATCCAATCTATCCCGTTTCCCGTAGTATCAGTACTTAAGTCCTTGAAACGCTTTTACCTATATCCTCGTTCCAAGTTCTCCAGACATTGAACATGTAAAAGCATTACCTGTCAGAGACAGGTAACGAGAAGGGGGTCTGGTCTTTAGATAAATCATTACTATGAAACGTTATTTTTTCCGTTATTTTAGGAAAAAAACTTGATTTTCCCATTGCAATTTAAAATTTTAATATGTAGAGTAAGGATATTGAATATAATTATTGAACTTATTCAAAATGATACGTTTCACAATAGATCCGTAGAAACATGCTGATTCTGAAGGGTGTTCCCGGATAAAAAGGTCTCCATATTCTTTTGCTGATACTCTACTGCTGATTCCCGACCCGATACTGCGGATTATTTCTCTGTTCTGTAATGAAATTTAATTTATCAGATTTTTTCGTTTTTAAAAGAATAAAATAGATGAGTGGCACCCCCATCCCGCTTAGCGGGATTGGGGGTGATTACTGGATTATTAAGATTCCCGTTGCGTCAGGACTTCAATTCTCAATGTAGCTGAAAATAAAGAATTACCGGTCAGAGACAGGTAACGATAATGAGAAAATCCCCCTTTGCAAAATGGTGAGACTTTAGTTCCCTAAGTACCCGGAACGGGATTGCGTGTGAAATCATTTGTCTAATATCAAACATTATTTAAAATTTTAACAAAGTACCGAAATTAAATCAAAAACCACTACCCTGATAGTATTACTTAATCATGGCTATTAGAATAATAATTGTCGATAGCTCGGAATTAATTAGAGCCGGTTTACGAAACTGGATTGAATCAAAAGATAATTTTGAAGTCATTGCTGAAGCGGAAAATGCAAAGAAAGCAGTTGAGCTGGCAAATAAACTAAAGCCCGATATTGTTATCGTGGGTGTAAAATTACCTGAATTAAACGGAATTGAGATAACTAAAAAAATTTTGAATCAAAATCCTGAAACTAAAATCATAGCAATATTACCATCTGCCGAAAAAAGCCCGGTTTCTACTTTGCTTTATTCCGGCGTTAAAGGATTTTTATATGATTTCTCTCAAAAGGAGTTAATTGATGCCGTAAACAGGGTAAAAAAAGAGAACATATATTTTAGTATCAACGCTGCATCAATATTTTATGAAGGAGATGAAGAAGATAAAAATTATCAATTGCAAACAGGCATCGCATCAATTTCCTCGTTAACACACATGGAATTGGAAGTATTAAAACTAATAGCTGCAGGTAAAACTTCTCAAACAATTGCAGACACGCTTTTTGTTAGTATCAATACTGTCAACAAACACCGTCAAAATATAATGAATAAATTGAATCTACATAAAGCTGCCGAACTGACTAAATTTGCCATTTATGAAGGAATTATTTGATATTGTAACGTCACAGTATATAATACAATACAATTATAAATGTAAGCGAGCATAACCATTTCTAATTATGCAAAATCATTATTTCTGGTTATTGACAAAGTGAAAAATAATCTGTAGCATACAGGTGAAAATAAATTAAAGCTCAATAATATTACTTATGATATGAACACTAAGTCCTATATTTTACGTATTAATACATTGCTCTATTGTAGTATAACGGAATTAATCCCGGGAGGAATAATTATTATTATTGCCCTTACATTTTTTGCTTCCGGGATTGGGAAGTTGCTTTATCCGGCGTGTGCGTTGAATGCGCTTGTAATTACTTTTGGTGATTCGTATGATGTATATCTCACTTTTGTTAATACCAATAGTCTTTACTAAATTTGCAACATTTCTTAAATTTTTATAATTTTTTGATAATGCTACAAAGTGTATCTCTGTTTTTAAACTTGTTTGAGAGGATATTTTTATAGATTCTTAAGACCGACGTAATTTTTAGATAATGTCGCAAAGGGGGGATTTAATTAGCTATAACCGCTTCCGATTAAAGTATGTTTTGTTAACCAATACAGTTTACGTTTTTCCC
>LJUD01000159.1 GCA_001304035.1 bacterium SM23_31
ACCCTGACGGGAAAGAATTTGCAAAGTTCCCCGTATCGGAATATTTAAACCATATTTCGGAGCACGTGGAGCCCTGGTCGTATCTGAAGTTTGCCTATCTGAAAAAAATTGGCTGGAAAGGTATTGAAGAGGGTAACGACAGCAGTATTTACCGTGTAGCTCCTCTCGGACGAGTAAATGCGGCAGACGGGATGGCAACTCCGTTGGCTCAAGAAGCATACGAGAAAATGTTTGAAGTGCTGGGAGGTAAACCCGCACATTTTACCCTGGCTACTCATTGGGCGCGTCTGGTCGAAGCGCTGTATGCCGCAGAGCGAATGCAGGAACTGGCGAACGATCCGGAGATATTGAGCCCGGATATACGGAACATTCCTACAGCAACACCTGAAGAAGGAATTGGTGTCGTCGAAGCGCCGCGCGGAACACTTATCCACCATTATAAATCAGACCCAAAAGGAATATTAACCGACGTAAACTTAATCGTTGCCACAGGGCACAATACTGCAGGAATGTACCTGTCAGTCGAGAAGGCGGCAAAAAGCCTTATAAAAAACGGTGAAGTTAGCGACGGCTTGCTTAACATGGTGGAAATGGCTTTTAGAGCATATGACCCATGCCTTGCCTGCGCTACGCATTCGCTGCCGGGACAGATGCCGTTAACAGTTAATATATATGATAATGATAAGAAGTTGGTTAAAAAGCTTACTTCTTAATTAAGAGTCAGTTTTTGTTATTTTATCAATACCTGACTATTTAAAATGACGAAGTTTTTTCGTCATTTTTTTTACTTTTATTTTTGTAATAAATGCTTTGATAATTAAGAAAAATGCAATAAATTATTTGTATACAATATGGAAAAGATAGTAATTATAGGTCTGGGGAATCCGATACTGAGTGACGACAGTGTCGGAATACAAATTGCACGCAATTTGCTTGCAAAAAATCTTCCGGGAAATGTTGACGTTAAAGAGTCCGGTGTATCCGGAGTATATTTATTAGACTTACTGACAGGTTACGATAAAGCTATCATAATAGATTCTATTAAGACAAATAACGGGAAAATCGGATCGTTTTACCGGCTTTCTTTGGACGATTTATTTTCAAAGCCGAGCTATACGACAATTCACAAGATAGACCTTAATACAGCACTGGAACTCGGAAGAGAAATCGGGTTAAAAGTGCCTGATGAGATAGTTATTTTTGCAATTGAAATCGGTGATAATACAACCTTTTCCGAAAAATGTTCACCCGAAGTGATACGGGCAATTCCCGAAGTGGAAAAGTCTGTTTTGTGCTTGTTGAAGGAAGAAAATCTGAATTAGTTTTGTATATGAGTTGATATGAAGGCATTCAAATTCGGATAATTATAAAAAATGCATGAATTTTCTTTAGCGGTTAATATTTTTGATATCGTCCTTGAGACAGTACAAAAAGAAAAGATTAATAGAGTATATACAATCAATCTTGATGTCGGGAAATTAATGGCTGTAGTGCCTGAGAGTCTTATTTTCGGCTTTGAAGCTGTATCTAAAGGGACGCTGTTGGAAAATACCAGACTTGAAATAAACGAAATACCTGTAACAGTCCGCTGTAAAAAATGTGGAACCGAAAGTGAAATAGATGAATTTATATTTATGTGTCCCAAATGTAACGGGATTGACCTTGAAATGCTTTCCGGACAGGATATGCAGATTGTAAGCTTAGAAGTGGAAAAAAATGGAAATTATAACGCTTGAACGCAGGGTTCTTCAAAAAAACGACGAAATAGCCGAAAAGAACCGGGAACTGTTCAAGGAGAAAAATATATCAGTAATTAATCTTTTGAGTTCCCCCGGTTCCGGGAAAACCAGCATAATAGAGAAAGCGCTCGAACATTATAATGGCAAAGTGAATATATCGATAATTGTTGGTGACGTTCAGACTGCAAACGATGCAAAAAGAATAGATAAATTTCACGTTCCCGTTGTCCAGATCATTACCAGTGGGACTTGTCATCTTAACAGTTCAATGGTGAGCAATGCGATAAGAAAGCTAAAACTTGATCCAACCGAAATTCTTATAATTGAAAATGTAGGTAATCTTGTCTGTCCGTCAAGCTTTGACCTGGGCGAAGATAAAAGGGTGGTGGTTTTCAGTACTACGGAAGGAACCGATAAACCACTCAAGTACCCTGCTATGTTTCATAAAGCTGATGTTGTAATTATTAACAAAATAGACTTGTTGCCTTATACAGATTTTTCACTTGATGAAGCTAAAAAGAACGTTCATAAGTTGAATCCGAAGGCTATGATTTTTGAAATCTCGTGTACTACCGGAGAAGGAATAGGAGCATGGTGCGAATGGTTGTTGAACAAAGCACAAAAATCCAGTGTTTGAAATTAGTAATAAATGGTATAGTTCAGGGAGTCGGATTCAGGCCGTTCATTTACAGAATAGCAAAAGAAAATAACCTGAAAGGATACGTCCTCAACAATTCGCATGGCGTTGAGATAATAGTTGAAGGAGAACGCGAACATATTGATGCGTTTTTATACGAAATTCAACACAATGCCCCTCCATTAGCACACATCACCCATATACATTTTGTCGAAGGCAAATCAGCCTCTGGTGGAAAAGAATCCCCGCCCAAAAACGGTTTTACGGATTTTACCATATTAGACAGCAAAGAGAATGGCGAGACCGCTACTTTAATTGCACCGGATATCGCCGTTTGTGACGATTGCCTGAAAGAACTATTCGACCCTTACGACAGACGGTATTTATATCCGTTTATTAACTGCACGAATTGCGGTCCGCGGTATACTATAATTGACGATATTCCCTATGACAGAATACATACATCGATGAAGCACTTTATCATGTGCCCCGAATGTCAGAGGGAATACGATGACCCGCTCGATAGAAGATTTCATGCTCAGCCGAATGCCTGCCCGAAGTGCGGTCCGAAGGTGGAACTGCTGGATAATTCTGGAAATAAGGTCGGTGGTGAAAACCATGGCTATGCCCATTATTCCGCTCCGATAGTGAGAGCAATAGAGTTCCTGAAAATGGGAAAGATAGTTGCGGTAAAGGGTCTCGGCGGATTTCATCTTGCCTGTGATGCAGAAAATGACGAAGCGGTTCAAACGCTACGAAAACGCAAACAAAGAGAAGAAAAACCGCTTGCCGTTATGGCGAAAGATATTCGAACAATTAAGACTTTTGCCTTTATTGAACCCGAAGAAGAACGTTTGCTGAGCTTGATTCAGAGACCGGTTGCGCTTTTACGGGAAAAAATGCACAATACCCTTTCAGAAAACGTTGCGCCTCACAACAATTATTTCGGCGTATTACTTCCTTATACACCGATTCACTATATCCTTCTCAACAATACTTTCAAAGCTCTTGTAATGACCAGCGGCAACATAAGCGAAGAACCGATTGCGACAGGTAACCGGGAAGCACTCGAACGGCTCAGCACCATTGCCGATTACTTTTTATTGCATGACCGGGATATTTATATCCGTAATGACGATTCTGTTTACAGGGTATTTGAGAAGAAACCGTATCCCATTCGCCGCTCGCGGGGATTCGTGCCTGTTCCTGTATTCCTTAGCAAAGAGATACCGCCTGTGTTTGGCTGCGGCGCCGAATTAAAAAACACTATCTGCCTGACAAGAGGCAATAAAGCCTTTTTAAGTCAGCATATCGGGGATATGGAAAACTATGAAACGTTAAAATCGTTCGATTTGACCTATAACCGTCTTAAAAATATCCTTGAGATTGAGCCGGAAATTGTCGCGTATGATTTGCATCCCGATTATCTCAGCACCGCGTATGCCCTTGAATTAACCGGTAAAAAACTGGTTGGTGTTCAGCATCACCACGCACACATAGTGAGTTGCATGGCGGAAAATCCTGCTGTGAGTGACGAGGAAGTTATCGGTATTTCCCTGGATGGAACGGGATACGGTCTTGACGGCAGAATCTGGGGCGGTGAAGTATTAATTGCTACCCTGCGCAGTTTTGAGCGGGCTGCACACTTTGAATACGTCCCGATGCCCGGTGGTGAAAAAGTCATCAAAGAGCCGTGGCGTATGGGATTAAGCTACCTCTATCATGCGTTTGGTGAAAATTTATTTGATGCAAATGTGAATTTTTTACATGACATCGAAACAAACAAAAAAGATATAATCCTGAAGCTCATTGATACAAAATTAAATGCACCGTTAACGTCAAGCTGCGGAAGGCTTTTTGACGGCGTGGCGGCTCTTATCGGGTTGAGGGAAACTGTCCGGTATGAAGGACAGGCGGCTGTCGAACTGGAAAATACCATTCCGGTTGGATGGAAATTTTTTGATAATCCCGGCGAAAGATACACATTTTCGCTCTATCAACAAAAAGAGACTAAGATAATTAGATTGACGGAATTAATTAAAAATATTGTTCACGATATTGAGCGAAAAGAGAAAAAGGAAGTTATAAGCTGTAAATTTCATAATACATTAATAGAAATCTTCAAAGAGATATGTATCCAACTGAGGGCTGAAAGAAAAATAAATACCGTTGTTCTAAGCGGCGGCTGTTTCCAGAATATGTATCTTTTATCTCATTTGAAATCCCTGTTGGAAAAATATAATTTTACAGTATACAGTCATGCGCAGGTTCCCACTAATGACGGTGGGATTGCGCTCGGTCAGGCAGTAGCTGCCGGCTTAACGTAACAAAATGAAAGAGAAAATATATGTGTTTAGCGGTACCAATGAAACTTATACAATTCGAAGGGGTAAACGGCGTTGTTGAAAGCGACGGCGTAATAATGGATGTGAATATCATGCTTATTGAAGAGCCGAAGATCGGCGATTATCTTATTATCCATGCCGGATTTGCCATTCAAAAACTCGATGAAAAAGAAGCGTTAGAAACCATCAACTTGTTTAAAGAATTAAGGGATGAGTCAGAATAATTATGAAATACAAGGATGAATTTAGAAACAAGCATGAGATAAGAAAGTATGTAGATAGAATCGGGGAGAAAGCTGCGGATCGCAGCATTTCCCTGATGGAGGTCTGTGGAACGCATACCATGGCGATTTCCCATTACGGCATACGAAATATGATGCCGGAATATTTGCGGCTGATTTCCGGTCCGGGATGCCCGGTGTGTGTTACGCCAAACAGCTATATCGACCATGCAATTGCCCTCGCAAAATTGGACGATGTAATCATTACCACGTTCGGGGACATGATGCGCGTTCCGGGTTCGACTTCGAGTCTGGAACACGTGAGAAGTAACGGCGCCGATATAAAAATTGTATATTCTGCAATGAATGCGGTAGAAATTGCCGAAGCTAATCCGTTAAAGACGGTTGTGTTCTTAGGTGTAGGCTTTGAGACAACTGCGCCCACAATTGCAGCTTCAATCAAGGTAGCTGATGAATGCAAAATTAAAAATTATTATGTTTTATCCGCTCACAAAGTAATGCCTCCCGCTATGGAATCACTCGTGCTGAATAAGAAAATCGGGATAGACGGTTTTATATGTCCCGGACACGTAAGCACGGTAATCGGTTCTTTACCCTATTCTTTCCTTGCTGAAAAGTATAACAAGGCGTGCGTTATTTCCGGGTTTGAGCCGGTTGATATATGTGCCTCTATTTTGATGCTGGTAGAACAGGTAACAGACGGTAATCCGCGAATTGAAATTCAATATAAGAGGGCGGTAAAACCCGAAGGTAATCCGGCAGCATTAAAAATGATGTACGATGTGTTCGAGCCGTGCGATTCGGAATGGAGGGGAATTGGATTAATAAAAGAAAGCGGTTTAAAAATTAAAAATGAGTATAAAGGTTTTGACGCTTATGATGCTATAGAAGTGGAAACCGAACCGCTTAAGGAACTCAACGGATGTATCTGCGGCGACGTTCTGCAGGGATTGAAGTTCCCTTATGAGTGCGGATTATTCAAAACAGTGTGCACTCCTGAGAATCCGGTCGGGGCATGCATGGTCTCAAGTGAAGGAACCTGTGCCGCATATTATAGATATGAAAATAATTGGACATAAAAAGTTATGGCTTCTTTAGACTATATCAGGCTCGATCACGGCAGCGGCGGTAAACTCAGCTATAGGCTGATTAAGGATCTGTTTCTCCCGCATTTTGCCAATGAGCCGTTGAAAAAATTAGACGACAGCGCTGTTTTAAGCCTTTCGCACAAAAAAGTTGCTTTTACTACCGATTCGTATGTTGTTGATCCCCTATTTTTCCCCGGCGGCGATATCGGAAAACTGGCGGTATGCGGTACTGTTAATGATATTGCCATGAGCGGCGCTGTCCCGGTGTATATTAGTGCGGGATTTATCATCGAAGAAGGATTTCCGATATATGAACTGGAAAGAATAATTATTTCTATGGAAAAAAGTGCAGCCGAAGCAGTCGTAGATATTGTAACCGGCGATACGAAGGTGGTACCCAAAGGAAAAGCAGATAAACTGTTCATTAATACGGCAGGCATCGGGATTATTCTTGATAACGTCGATATAAGCTCAGCCAATGCCCAAATCGGAGATACGGTAATTCTGAGTGGATATATCGGCGACCATGGTATTGCCGTAATGTCAAAGAGGGAGGGATTATCTTATAAAACTGAAATCGTAAGCGATGTCGCACCGTTACATGCGATCATTGAAGGCCTTATGCAGAGCGGCATTGAAATACATTCCCTTCGCGACCCCACAAGAGGCGGACTGGCTTCATCACTTAACGAAATCGCTGCTAAATCGAACGTCGGCATCATGATCGAAGAAGAAAAAATACCGGTAAGAAAGGAAGTTACAAGCGTGTGTGATCTGCTGGGATTTGATCCTCTTTATGTTGCAAACGAGGGAAAGTTTATTGCCGTTCTTCCTGCATGTCATGCACCTGAAGCTCTCGAAATTATAAAAACACATGAATATGGGAAAAACGCGGAGATAATAGGGGAAGTGACCGAAGAACACAAAAAAAAGGTTATTTTAAATACCGAAATCGGTGGGAAAAGAATAATTGATATGCTGACCGGTGAACAACTCCCCCGGATTTGCTAATGCAAGCTTCTTTCTCAGAAAAACTAAAAATAGCTCTTTACTTTAAGTAAAAATATTTTCTTATTTCAGGAAGATGTAATTTAATGGAAAAACTTAGTTGTAAGAATAATAATTTTATTATTC
>LJUD01000160.1:0-7166 GCA_001304035.1 bacterium SM23_31
CAGGGATATATTTGATCTTTATTTTGGACTGCCGACTCAACGGGAAGAAAGCGGTTTAGGTTCAGGTTTTATTATATCGGAAGACGGATACATTCTAACTAATGAACATGTTATAAGAAATGCCACGGGCATAAAAGTTTCGCTGACTGATGGAAAAACCTATGACGCCGAACTGGTAGAAAGCGATAAATCATTCGATATTGCGTTATTAAAAATTGAAGGGAACAAACTCCCTTCTGTAAAATTAGGCGATTCGGATAATATACTCATCGGAGAATGGGCTATTGCTTTTGGCAACCCGTTCGGTCTGTTCGAATTTAATAACAAGCCGAGTGTTACGGTCGGTGTAATCAGCGCTGTCGACCTCCAGTTCGGTGAAAAACTCGGCGAAGGGCACATATACCAGGATATGATTCAAACAGACGCCTCGATTAATCCGGGCAACAGCGGAGGACCCCTCGTTAACAGCCAGGGTGAAGTAATAGCAATGAACACATTTATTTTTACCGGCAGTTCAGTGTCAGAGGGTTCGATAGGTATCGGTTTTGCAATACCTATTAACAAAATAAAACAAATGGTACCGGAACTTAAAGATAGAGCGGAAAGACGTTACTGGACAGGTCTGAGTGGATATGATGTTACCAGAAGCCTCGCTTTATGGTACGACCTGGAAACCACCGCCGGTTTTCTTATAACGGAGGTGGATCGGAATAGTCCGGCTGAAAAGGCAAAAATCAAGCCGGCGGATATCATTATAGAGGTGAATGGTAAACGCACAGGGTCAAGAGCTGAAATAATGCAATACATCAATGAAACCGATCCCCGCCCGGGTACAAAAATAACACTGAAAATTTTACGGGAGAGACAAACTCTCGATACCACGTTAATCCTGGAAAGTCCGATAAAAAGATAAATTAAAGGATTTGAGTTAATGATCGAGCGTTACACACTGCCGGAAATAGGAGAAATCTGGAAGGATGAGAACCGTTTCCGGTACTGGAAACAGGTAGAACTTGCCGTCTGCCGTGCGCAGGCGAAATTGGGTAATATTCCCGAAGAGGCATTAAAAACCATTGAAGAGAAAGCCGATTTTTCCGTTCAGCGTATCAACGAAATCGAGGCTGAAGTCGACCATGACGTTATTGCGTTTCTTACGAATCTTTCAGAATACATCGGACCCGGTTCGCGGTATGTGCATCTGGGGATGACATCATCCGATCTCCTCGATACGACCCTGGCTCTCCAATGCAGGGATGCCGGCCGGCATATCCTTGCGAAACTGGATGAAGTAATTGAAGCGGCAGGCGAACGTGCCCGGGAGTTCAAAGACCTGTTGATGCTGGGCAGAACACACGGGGTAGCCTCCGAGCCGATTACGTTTGGTCTCAAGCTGGCATTGTGGTATACCGAACTGAAGCGTTCGCGTCACCGCATTGAACGGGCAGTTGAACAGCTTTCGTATGCAAAAATCTCGGGCGCAGTGGGAACATTTGCACATATTGACCCAAAAGTAGAAGAACTTGTTTGTGAAGAACTCTCATTGAAACCGGCGCCCGTTTCAAACCAGATTATTCAACGAGACCGGCATGCGGAATTTCTTACATCTTTGGCTATCCTCGGCGGTTCGCTTGAAAAATTTACGACCGAAATCCGCAACCTTCAGCGCAGCGAAATCCTGGAGGTTGAAGAACCCTTCGGTAAAAAGCAAAAAGGCTCTTCCGCAATGCCGCATAAGCGCAATCCCATTACATGTGAGCGGGTCGCCGGAATGGCGCGCCTTCTTCGGGCAAATGCTCTGGCAGCGCTCGAAAATATCTGCCTCTGGCATGAGCGGGATATTACACATTCGTCAGTAGAACGAGTCATTCTGCCGGACAGCACGGCGCTGGCGTATTATATGCTTGCAAAATTCCTGCATATTGTTAAAAATATGGAAGTCCATCCGGAGAACATGGAACGGAACCTGAAGAAGGTCGAGGAGATAGTCCACACACAGGGAATAATGCTGTTATTAACGAATAAAGGGATGACGCGTGAAGAAGCATACGCTATTGTTCAAAAAGCCGCAATGGAATCACGTGCAACGGGCGATAGCTTTAAAAAGAAAATAGAAACTAACGCGGAAGTAAAGAAGGTACTGTCTGCGGAGGAGATTAATGCCTGCTTTACCATCAAAAGGTTTACAAGACATATTGATTATATTTTTAAAAAAGCAGACCTTCTATAAAATGCAAAACAAATACATTATCCGATTATCACTTTTTCACAGCGCATTATTCATTTATATAAATGAAATCTAATTGGAATTGAACAAATTTTCAAACGGGAGGATATCTTGAGCAAAACCAAATTATATGAAGGAAAAGCGAAAATAGTATACACAACCGATGATGATAACCAGATGCTGATACATTTCAAGGATGAAGCAACTGCCTTTGACGGCGTTAAAAAGGGTAAAATTAAGGGTAAAGGAATCGTTAACAATAAAATGTCGTGCCACCTTTTTCAGTATCTTGAGAGATATAACGTGCCGACGCATTTTATTGAGCAGGCAAGCGATAATGAAATGCTGGTTAAAAAAGTCGAAATAATCAAGATAGAGGTAGCAATGCGCAATATTGCTGCGGGGCATCTCTGCAAAAGGTACGGAATTGAAGAAGGGACAGACCTGCAAACACCGATACTGGAGTTTTATCTCAAAGATGATTCATTGCACAATCCTTTAATAAATGAATACCACGCCTATGCTTTGGAACTGGCAACACGGGAAGAAGTGCGATATTTTTCCCAACAGGCGATTAAAATCAACGCTGTTCTCCGTTCATATTTTCATCGCAGAGACATTTTGCTGGTAGACTTTAAACTTGAATTCGGTCGATTAGCAGATGAAATCATATTAGCCGACGAAATTTCGCCCGACACTTGTAGATTATGGGATGCAAAAACACGTAAAAAAATGGATAAAGACCGTTTCCGCCACGACCTGGGCGAAGTCGAAGAAACATATAAAGAAATATTGGAAAGAACCCTTGCATAGAAGGATATTTTTTGCTGCGTTTCTCTAATGATAATGGAAGACATTTTATCCTGCTCTGAGTACTTGTTTGGGTGTAAATGATACAATTATTATTAACGGGCAATTATTTCAATTAAAATAAAAGATTTTTCTTGCGTTTGATGCGGATATAGAATATTTTAGTATTATCGGACATGTTTTGATATTATCTGTTCATGTTTTCTACATAAATGAATCTATTCTAATCTAATTGGCAGGCAACAATGGCTCGTGACGGATACCCTTATATAGCAGTAAGTTTTGGAGCCGGTATGCTCCTGAGCATTATCGGAATGGTGACGGACAGTCCGTCGTTATTGTATACGGCTGGATTGTGTGGAATAGTCACAGCGTGCTTTGTATTTTTTTTTCGAGACCCGCAAAGAGTTACGGATGCTGACCCTGACGACATCCTTTCACCTGCCGATGGATATATTGTTGCAATTGAGGAGGAAGAAGAACCCGATTTTTTTAAAACAAAGGTAAAACGAGTTTCAATTTTTCTTTCGGTTTTTGACGTTCATATCAACAGGATACCCGTTACCGGAACCGTTGAATTTTACCGGTATCTTCCCGGACTTTTTAAAGCGGCATTCAAGCCGGAGGCTTCCCGGAAAAATGAACAAACGGCAATCGGCATTACAAAAAGAAACCGAAAAGTATTGTTCAAACAGATTGCGGGCATACTAATCAGACGGATTGTATGTACGGTTAAAGAAGGGCAGACTGTAAAACAAGGTGAACGCTGCGGCATGATAAAATTTGGCTCCCGCGTGGATGTCCTGATGCCGCTGGACACCGAAATCATGGTAACGAAACGCCGGAAAGTATATGGCGGTATTACCTGTATCGGAAGGTTTAAAAATAATGAATAAACGCTCTGTATTACCGAATTTCTTTACACTGACGAACGCTTTTCTCGGATTTTTGGCAATAATTTATATTTCACAAGAGCACTATATTACGGCAGCGTGGTGTATTATATTCGCTGCAATTTGTGACGCACTGGACGGCAAGCTTGCCCGGTTATCAAAGACCTATTCAAAATTCGGAACAGAGCTCGATTCTCTTGCCGATGCCGTTTCTTTTGGCGTTGCACCTGCTTTTCTGGTTTATGAAACGAATTTTAACACTGTAGGCTTTTGGGGTGCGTTCTTTTGTTTTATCTTTGTTCTTGCCGGGATTTTCCGGCTGGCGCGTTTTAATATCACTGTAAATGCTTATAGAAAGAAAAAATACAAGGGATTACCGATTCCTGTCAGTGCGTTAGCGCTGTCAACTTTTTTTATTATGGCGCAGTATTTTTGGGATACATTGCAGATGACGCCTGTATTATTAGTACTGGTTCCGGGTCTATCGCTCCTTATGGTATCCACTGTCGAATACGGACCATTACCGTTATTGATGGTACATCGCAACTACCGGAAAAATATTTTGCCGTTCGTATATATAATAGGACTTATTTGTGTAATCATTAATCCGAGAATTTGGTTTTTCCCATGGGTTATGTTTTATATCATCAGCTCTTTGATTAAAGGGATAGCAAGTAAACTCCGTGAAGAAGATGAAGACGCAGAAATGGTAATAGAGGAAAAACATATTTTAAAATAACTATTCCCTTACACAAACCATGAATACAGTAATAAGTAGAATGTTGTAATGGAGAGAAAAAAACCATGCGCCACATAAGTTTCAAGCTTTTGATTCTATATGTAATTTTAGGAGCATTAATCGGGTCACTTTTAGGAGAGATAGCACGGCTTTTGCCCTCAGGTGTAGTAAAGGATTTTTTTCTGCGCTCGGTTACAGCAGGATTTGACCCGGCTACATTAAACTTAAAAATTATAACCTTTACCGTTGGTTTTACTTTTACGCTGAATATTGCCGGCGTTCTGGGTGTCGCAATTGCTGTATATATGCTGCGCTGGTACCGGTAGCGGGTTTATGCCACAGCAGTATAATAAAGTTAATGTATCTAAGCTTTTTTATAGTGAACAATAACCGTTTATCATTATTTAAAAGATAGTATTCTACCTTTAGGAGAATAATATGTTTGGTATTGGCCATACAGAAATCATCATACTTTTCCTCGCACTTCTGCTTATTTTCGGCGGGAAAAAGCTGCCGGAACTTGCAAGAGGATTAGGCCGGGGTATCAAGGAATTTAAGAAAGCCACAAGAGAACTTGAAAACGACCTTGATGTGGGTGAACTCGAAGATGATACTACTAAGAAGAAAGACCAGCAATAAAAATTTTAATTTCCTGAAAAGATCAACTCATATCTTAACTTGATACTATACAACAATGCCGCTATCCCACCCTGGTCCACAGAATGCTCGGGGAATATGTAGTTATATGGAACCGAATGGCTACTATGTTAAAGATGATTACCTCCTTGAAGCATTCACAAAGTGGCTGCTTCTTGGCACAACATAGCCACTCCTTAATGAGAAAAGAGTGGCAGTTTCATACATTTTTTCGGTTCATCCTGTCCCGCCCGCTAAGCGGGACCAACACACAGATTAAAATCAGTTTCTATCGAATTTGTAATCACAGTATATGAGTTTTTCATAATAGATGTATGGTATTGCAGTGAATGCCAAAAACGCTTGTAACAAGCAAAAATATTATTTTTATTACAGATATTATATATTTATGGGCATAAATAACTGTTTATTAAACATTTAGAAGAAGTGCGTCAGGGGGGAAAATGAAACGTTCAGTCATTTTGTTCACGATTGTGTCATTTCTTGCATTTGGCGCTTCCTTTGCCCAGGTTAGTAAAGGTGACTTTAGCCTTTTTGGAAATATTCTTTTTCCTCAACGTGATTTTGCGCGTGAAGCAGGTATAGAAACAGGTTCAGGATTTGGAATTGAATACACCTATCCTATTAATGCTCCTGAGGCTATCTGGATTACAAGAATCATCAATTATTTCCTGACAGCAGAATTGGGTAATCCGATTGATTCTCTTGGGATCAGCTGGATTACAAGTGCCTCATTATTTTTGAACTATAAAGATAATTCGAATGATTCTGATTATTTTAAAGACGGACCAAAGCCTATTATTAAAGGTAATTACTATAATATTCCAATTTTAATTGGTTTTAAAGTGCATGGTGATGTATCCCGTGCAATCAGCGGTTATGCCATTGCACAAATAGGATTTAACTTTGTTAAGCCTCCAAGCTTTGCAGGACCAATTTATGAAGAGTCTTTTGACTTTTCAAAATCTTTCGGATTTGGAATAGGCGGAGGATTTGTCTTTTTTGACAGATTCAACGTTGGAATTCGGTTTTACAATTTCGGATCGAAAATTAAAAGTAAAACTATATACGATAGAAGAATAGTAGCATTAAACAAATATAAAAAGTCTGTATCTATGCTCTTAGTCATGTTTGGAATACAATTTTAATTATTCAATGTTTGGTTTTATCCCTGTAGGAACACGCCATGGCGTGTTCATGAAATTCGGGATATTAACGAGATTGACCAAGAATCCCGAGTACTCGGGATTCCTACGGATAAACAATTTTTCTATTTATAATTAATTCCCGAATGTATTTCCGCCCTTGGATAATAGAGCATATATTATAAGAGTAAATTTGTAACAACCAAATTATTTGCTAAATGACTACCGTAAGGGATTCTATTAGTGCTATCCGGGAAGGACAGACTACGTGTGAAGAGATTGCATGCGAAGCGGTTGAACGCATACGCCAAGGGGATACATACAATATTTTCTTAGACCTTTATGAGCCGGAGTGCATAGAGCGCGCGAAAGCAATTGACCGGCGTGTGAAAGCCGGAAAAGCGGGAAGTCTTGCCGGCTGTGTGATTGCCATAAAAGATAACATGTGCATAAAGGGGAAAAAAGTTACCTGCGGCTCGCACATTCTGGAGAACTATGTTTCACCGTATAATGCCACGGTTATAGAAAAACTCGAGGATGCTGATGCTGTTATTGTCGGAAAGACGAACATGGATGAATTTGCCATGGGCTCGTCAACTGAGAATTCCAGTTTCGGTCCGGTTCATAATCCGGTTGATACCGGGCGCGTACCCGGCGGCTCCAGCGGCGGTTCAGCGGCGGCGGTCGCAGCTAATTTA
>LJUD01000160.1:7219-9078 GCA_001304035.1 bacterium SM23_31
GGCGGTTCGATTCGTCAGCCGGCGGCATTTTGCGGTGTCGCAGGATTGAAACCCACATACGGAAGGATCTCCAGGTACGGGCTTGTTGCCTTTGCCTCGTCGTTAGACCAGATAGGACCCCTGGGAAATAATACGGCAGACGTTGCTGCAATACTGCAGGTAATCTCCGGGCATGATCACCGGGATTCAACGTCGGTAGATATGCCCGTACCGGATTATCCAGCATCCTTAAACAGTGAAGCGCCCGAAAAAGTCCGTATAGGGATACCGGTTGATTTTTTCGGTGAGGGACTCGACCCGGAAATCCGCACAGCAATAATGGGTATGACCGACCGGCTGAAATCCGATGGATTTCCGGTAGGAGAAGTAACACTCCCGCATTGCTCTTATGCTGTAGCAGTATATTACATAATCGCCAATGCGGAAGCATCATCCAATCTTGCACGGTATGACGGTGCGCGCTACGGATACCGTCATCCGTATTCAAAGGATTTACAGAATATGTATCTGGAAAGCCGCAGCGAAGGGTTCGGCGATGAAGTCAAACGCCGGATTATACTCGGCACATTTGTTCTCAGTGCGGGATACTATGATGCGTACTACCGGAAGGCGCAAAAAGTCCGCCGCCTCATTTATGATGACTTCAAAAACGTTTTTCAGGAATATGACGTTTTGTTTACACCGACAGCGCCTACGCCTCCGTATAAATTGGGCGAAAAAATAGACAATCCTCTTGAAATGTATCTGGGAGATATATATACAATTCCTGTAAATCTTGCGGGGCTTCCGGCATTGGTTATCCCGTGCGGAAAAACTAAAGCGGGACTGCCGATCGGATTGCAGATTATCGGTAAACACTTCGACGAAACAACGCTCTTTAAGCTCGGACATTTTCTGGAAAAGCAGTATTTATAATTTAACCGCAAAGACGCAGAGTATTCTCTCGCAAAGACGCAAAGACGCAGAGTATAAGAAATAAAAACATTGGTAAAAGAGTTAATAGTAATATTTGTTAAATCAAAAACTTAAAATACCACAGGAAACATTTTTTAATCCGACAAGCTTATTAAGGTCAAGAAGTTGAAATATTAAACAATTGCTATTAAAGAAATTATTCATCCTTTGCGGCTTTGCGGCTTTGCGAGAGATATTTAATTACCTTTGCATCTCTACGGTTAAAACAAAGAATCCTTACAAAAATAGATGAACTACGTACCGACGATAGGGCTGGAAGTCCACGTACAGCTCAATACCCAATCCAAGATATTTTGTACCTGTGCGAATTCCTTTGGTAAAGAGCCGAACACACTGGTGTGTCCGGTCTGCCTTGGCATGCCCGGCGTACTGCCTGTGCTGAATAAAAAAGTGGTCGAACTGGCTGTTAAGACTGCGCTTGCGTTTGATTGCACCGTGCATCCGGTGTCTGTATTTGCCAGGAAAAACTACTTCTATCCCGACCTGCCGAAAGGATACCAGATTTCACAGTTCGAAGAGCCGCTGGCGCTCGACGGTATATTGGAAATCCCGGTGAACGGCGCATGGAAAACCATAAGAATCAGGCGCGTCCACCTTGAGGAGGATGCCGGGAAATTAATACATCCCGAAGGCAGGGCGTCGATAAAAGAGAGCCGTATCGACATTAACCGCTGCGGTGTTCCGCTGATCGAGATCGTTTCCGAGCCGGATATGACGTCACCTGCCGAGGCATTTCAATACCTCACGCGGCTGAAACAAACTGTCCTGTATCTCGATGTGAGCGATTGCAATATGGAAGAAGGAAGCCTGCGGTGCGATGCGAATATTTCCGTCCATCCCGAAAACACGGATACCTTAGGCGTAAAAACCGAATTGAAAAATTT
>LJUD01000003.1 GCA_001304035.1 bacterium SM23_31
ATATGGACACACATTCTAATGCCCCGTTCCTTAGCTGCCCGATACGCATCCAGAAAATCCTGAAATGTGTGCCGTCTGTTTACAAGCTGTAAAGTTCTTTCATGTATAGATTCCGCACCGTATTCAAGCCAAAGGTAAGTCTTTTTTGACAGTTCGGCAATAAGGTCTAAGATTTCCGTTGAAACACAATCGGGTCTCGTTCCTATTGAGAGCCCTGCCACGCTTTTTTTACTCAATGCCGTTTTGTATAATTTTTCAAGATATTCTACAGGTGCGTATGTATTTGAGAACGCTTGAAAATAGATAATACATTTAGATGCTTGATTACGTTTTTCGAGCATTCTCCTGCCCTGCTCAAACTGTTCTTCCCATGAGAGCTTTTTATTGATATACGGGGCACCGGAACCTCTGTCATTACAATAGATGCATCCCCCATATCCTTTTATCCCATCTCGATTAGGGCACGTAAAACCGGCATCCACGCAAATTTTTACTACCGGTTCACCGAATACTTCATGAAGATGCCGTTTGAGCGAATAATAGCGCAGCATGTATTTAAAACCCTCCCAAGATATTCCAGGAGACGATCTCCCATGTACCTCGCTTTTTACGCAGTGTGTCTATTTCCGCCCAATTTGTTTCTATCTGGTCTGTGTGAATATATACTTTTAATTTCACGATCGCTTTTGAATTATTTACTTCGATGTTTATATCTCTAAAATCGATAGAAACATTACTATTATTGAGTATAAATAGTCTTCTAAATTCCGATACTTCTTCATAGTTTTGCTGACTTTCAAATGAAGAGCGGAAATCCTTTGATATATTTTTCATAACACCGCGCAAATCTTCATGGGCAAAAGCCCGCATTGATTGTGCATACATTTCCAAAATTTTCCCTTCTTCATCGACATTATTCACAGCACAAGCGGCTGTCATTAAAACAAGTAATAATAATATATTAAGAAATAATAATGTATTTCTTTTGTACTTTTTTATCGGTATCATAACAATATTCACGTTTATTTAACAGCGATGCATGAGATTTCTACTAATGCTTCACGTACAATACCTGCCACAGCTACCGTTTCACGCGCAGGCGGATCTTTTGGGAAATAAGTTTTGTACATTTCGTTCATTGCAGTAAAATCGTCCAGGTTTTTAAGAAAAACGGTAGACTTCACAACATCATCCATTTCAAATTCGGCATTTTGTACTATATCCTTTATCCTTTCCAGAGCCAATCCGGTCTGTTCTTTGATATCTGCACCCAAATTATTTGTTTCCGGATCCAGCCCGATACATCCGGAGCAATACAACGTATTGCCTGCAACGATTCCCTGGCTATACGGCGCACCTGCAACCGGTTCGCCTACTGATATGACTTTTCGAGGAGTTTCCTGTTGTTCCTGAATGTGCTGGCAAGTAAAAAAACATACTAAAGACAATAACATGATAAAAACACAGGTTAGATTCACTTTCTTCCACATAACATCCTCCATGCGTTTAAGAGATAACATAGTGCTTTATTTTGTGATAAAAGTCTGTTTCAGAATGTTAGCCGATAGTCATGGTTTTTAATTCTTCAGCGATTCCGATTGTGCCGTGATAATATAATGAACAGGATGATAAAAGTTTTTTAACGTCGGCAATCGGGTATATATGAGTAAGCAGGACACGTTTGCATTCTGCTAAATGTGCCGCTTTACCCACCTCACTCGGAGTCATGTGACCGGAAAGTTTCTGATCATCCTGAAACGAACATTCTATAACGGCAACATCGCTCTTCCGGCACAGTGTGATCAGGTTATCGCAGTAATCCGTATCTCCGGAGTAAGCAATTGTTCTGCCATCGTTATCTTCAATACGTACTCCGTAGCTGTCTTCCGTGTGCATCACAGGTAAAAAAGTTATACTGAAATCCTTGAAATTAAGACTATTTTCATTATATTCTTGAACGTTTAGAACATAATCTTCCGGTTTTATTGACCCCTTGTAAACAACATTAAGCAGTGAAAAAAATTTTTTGAATCCCGGAGGACCTAACAACGATAAATCCCTTTTATTATTTTTAACTATATTATGTTTTGCGAACAACAGCGGAGCGAGATCACCGGTATGGTCAATATGAAGATGCGTTACAACTATTATATCGATATTTTCAACAAACAGATTTACTTTAGACAACTGCCGCAGTACACCGGAACCGGTATCAAGAAGTATCTTTTTTTCACCGATTTCTATCAGATATCCACTACAGCCGCGTTCAGGAGTAGGCTGAAATGTTCCTGAACCTAATACAGTCAATTGCATATTCTGCTTTTTATTTAGTCCATATAGATTCGGTGATATATTCTTTATCTCAAACCGGTAACAGCACTATCCGGGATTTCATGATTTTCAAAAGTATTTTTATATAACCGTCTAAATGTCTTATTTAATAACAGGTCGAGCCCATGTATCATAATTATAAGGCACAATGAACATAAAATCACCAATATTATATGGATCATAGAATTTAAATAAAATATTTTTCTTATAATATGACCAATACTGAATAGGATACGAATCCAATAAATAATTAAAGCGGATGACTTCATTAGGGGGTCCAAAGATAATATAAATCAATCCCCTATCAGTTTTCCAGCCGTCCTGAAACACGGTAAACATTAGGTTAGAATACCGTACGCGCCTGAAATATTCTTCCTGCAGTTCATTTTTTGAGGTTTCAGGGAATGGATCCGTTCCTTGCCACATGGAAGTAAACAAGTCTAATTTCTCTTCATATGTCAATTTTTTGATATTTTTAAATAACACTTTATCGAAAGCATATTTCATTTGCTCCAGTGCTAAATCCAATTCTTCCTCATTAGTAGGGGCACCAACCCATGATATATAAAACTCTTTCCGAATTCTTTTGTTATTTCGCCATCCGGCAGAGACATTGTAAATGATTTCATACGCACCTGTGGCAAGGTTGTGTTCGGAAATATTTGTGGCAATTTGTATGTTATCTATTCCGGCAATTTTTTCAAATTCATCTTTAAAGATAGTCTTGTTTTTCTTCCTGTATATTGTTTTTAATTCAATATTTATGTTAAATTTTTCGCCCGGTTTAGATGGAATTATTTCAAAATAATCAAAATATTTTTTCCCGGTTTTTTCAATATAATCAGTAATACTCGGTGTATAATTAATAATTTTGTCACCTTTTTTTTCTATGTTTTCAATAAGAATAACACTTGTAATACTAAACTTATTCTTATCATGTTTGTCAATATCAATTTCCTGGGTTTTCATAATACGTAAGTTTGTCTCCATATCTTCGACTATAACATTGAGCTTATATTCACCCGGTTCTATCAAAATCCGGGTTTTTGCCATGTGAAAAATATCAGCCTCTTCGGTTTCTTGATAGTCATTAGTTTGAACCGTTTCCCGCCACGATTTTCCATATATCAATTCATTATCTTCGTCACGTAACTCTAAAGTTACTTCATATTCAGCCCGGAAAAACTTTTCAAACCTAACAAACTGAAGTCTATTATATGGAATTTTTATAAATAAGTGAAATTCTGTATTTTCCCCTGCCTTTTTAGGCACCAGAAAATAAGTATATTCATAATCGAAATTTTCGTAACTTTGCAATTCAAAATATTCCGGGACTTGAGCCAGACCCAATGCAGGCACAAGCAGCACAATAAACATTGGTATGGCTGCATTATATTTATTTATTATTTTTTTAATCATAACGTTTATCCTTTTATTTTCCATAGATTTCATAAGCTGAAGCCTGCTCAACAGTAATTGTAGTAAATTCTCCGGTATAAGCAGAACGATTTATTCTCACTATCTGGTCAATAGCAGGAGCATCACCATATGTCCTGCCAATATATTTGCCCGTTTCTTCGTCTTCTGAGTCGATCAATACTTCAATAGACTTTCCGAGTAATTGTTTGTTATTTCGCTCTGAAATTAAATCCTGGTTTAGTCGAATTTCCTCATACCGTTCTACTATTTCAGAGTGTTCAACCTTTTCATCCAATTCCGAAGCAGCGGTTCCCTTTTCATCGGAATACATAAACACACCGAGCCGTTCAAATTCTACGTCCGTAAGAAAATCCGAAAGTTCGACAAACTGTTCTCTCGTCTCACCCGGAAATCCTACAATTGCTGTGGTACGCAAAATAATTCCCGGTATTTTTACGCGAAGCTTCTCGATTAATCGTTCAATATATTTCCTTTTGTATGTCCGGTTCATACGTTCCAAAACTGTATCTGAAATATGCTGCAACGGCATATCAATATAATTGCAAATTTTTTCGGAATTTCCGATAACATCTATTAACCGGTCTGATATGGATTTCGGAAATGCATATAAAAGCCGAATCCATCGGAAACCCTGTATCGCAGCAAGCTTCATTAACAAAGTACATAAATCTTCATTCGATTGCAAATCTTTTCCGTATCTTGTTGTATCTTCAGCAATAATAATAAGCTCGCGTACTCCGTTGTCAGCCAACTTCTGTGCTTCCTCAAGCAATGATGCCAAAGGTCTGCTGCGCATCAAACCTCGAATCGATGGTATAGTGCAAAAAGAACATTGATAGTCGCATCCTTCTGCAATTTTCAAATAAGAATAATGCGCCGGTGTAAGGCGATAACGGGAAAATAAATTTGATTCCCAGCACGGAAGATTGAAATATCTTCTTATTGACGCAAAATCCGAAACAGAAAAGAATGCATCTACGTCATTAAATTCGCTTTCCAGTTCCTCCCGACAGCGTTTTACTAAACATCCTGCAATAATTACCTTCTCTATCTTCCCCGTTCTCTTTTTCTTCACGGCGTCTGCAATTTGCTCGATTGATTCCTTTTTTGCATCCTCAATAAATCCGCACGTATTTATAAATACCATTGAGGCATCATCAGGATCATTTTCTATAGTATTGTCCGAATCGATCAGTATCCGACTTATTACTTCGGAATCGACATCATTTTTGGGACAACCCATTGTAATTAAATGTACCTTAGCAGACATAGTTATATCCTGAAACAAACATCAAGCAAACAGAGCATCAGTAAACTCACTAATATTAAACAATTGTAAGTCTTCCTTTAGTTCCCCTGTACCGACAAATTCAATAGGTATCTTTAAATTTTTCATAATCGGTATCACTGCTCCCCCTTTTGCAGTGCCATCCAGCTTTGACAGAAATATTCCGCTGACATCCAGGGATTCAGTAAACAACCGTGCCTGGGAAATGGCATTTTGCCCCATATTAGCGTCTATAACAAGCAATATTTTGTGCGGTGCACCGGGAATAATTTTGCCGATGACCTTTTTAATCTTTACTAATTCCTGCATTAAATTAACATCTGTGTGAATACGACCGGCGGTATCGATAAGCAGCACGTTTATTTTCCGTGCAAGCGCTGCCTGTGCGGAATCGTATGCAACTGCGGCAGGATCAGTCCCCTCTTTATTCTTTATGATATCAACCCCAACGCGGTCTTTCCATATTTCAAGCTGGTCAACCGCAGCAGCACGGTATGTATCGGCTGCAGCCAATAATACCCGCTTCCCTTGATTTCTATAATAATACGCTAATTTCCCGATAGCGGTTGTCTTACCCGTACCATTAACACCGACCATCAAAATGACCATCGGAGATACATCCCGCTTAGCGGGATATTTGCTATTGTTTTCAGGTAACATAGAGCTCAGTTGATGCTTTATTTCATCCTTGATAACGTTGACTAACTGTTCATAAGTTACATCTTTTACTTTTATAAAATGCTCCCGGATACCGTCAACAATGGCAGTTGAGATTTCAACGCCTATATCACCGAGTATCAACGTCTCCTCTATTTCTTCCAGCAATTCTTGAGAGAATCCCTTACGTGATTGAATAAGTGTTCTTAAAGAGCTTGTAAAATTATCCCGTGTACGTTTTAGCCCGTTTTTAAGATTGTGCAAGATAGATACCATTAGGACTTCCGAAATACTTTCATACAATCAATAATAAGATCGGGGCTGCTGCGTATGGCTAATAGAAATATTTTCAGGAAAGACCATTCATTTCGAGGAATCTTATTCATCAACCGGGCAAGTTCATTTAACTTATCGTCGTCTAATTTATTTACCGCATTTTTTAATCTTGTATTACTTTTATGGTGTTTCCCGCGGGCGCGATACCATCTTTTTGTGTACATTTTCAATGAGGAATCTATCGGGTCCGGTGAACGCAACGCTTCGCCTGCAATTTCACCGGCAAACTTTCCTGCCTGCAGCGCATTTGCAATGCCTGCGCCCGTTAGAGGATTTACCTGGTGTCCTGCATCGCCGGACAACATTACATTGTCCATAGTCAATTGCTTTAACGGCGGATTACAGGGGACACCACCGGCTACGACATTAGTCCATTCAACATGTGGAAAATACTTACCCATAAACCTTTCCAGGTAATATTTGGCTGGCTTTTCACGGGAGTAGTTACCGGAAATGCCGATACCGATATTGGCATGATGAGCATCTTTTGGAAACACCCAGAGATACCCGCCGGGAGCAACCTCACGCCCAAAATAAAACAGGCAGGCAGCAGGATTAATTTTTATATTGGTTGCATTAATCTTAAGGGCGGATTCCATATTATCAAGCTTTGTCATCGTCTTAATTCCAGCCCACCTGCCGACACGAGATTCTACGCCGTCAGCACCGATTATTATATCACCGGAAACTTCATAATCACTGCCCTTATAATTTACGCGTACTCCCGTCACTCTGCCGTTGTTCTTTATTAAATTTGTTACGTCTGCTTCGGTAACGATGCGGGCTCCCGCTGCCTCTGCATAATCTCCTAAAACTTTATCGAACTTAGTACGGTCTAAGACATAACCAATCAGCGATGTCTCGAGTTTTATTGAATTGCCGTCCGGGGCAATCAATTCTACTTGATTTAATCTGTTTACTATCCAGGGCCCTTTTAAAGGGACAAATCCCTTTATCCCCCGTTTACTCACACCTTCACCACATCGTGCCGGAATACCAATTACCGGGTCGCGTTCAAATAAAATTACCTTTGCTCCGCTCTTTGCTGCATATTTTGCTGCGGTTGTTCCCGCAGGACCACCGCCAACAACTATGACATTATACTTTTGATGGAAAAGTTTGTAATGCGACCTATTCATATTTCATCAGTACGAACTATCATCGTTGAGCATTTTAACCGGGACTTTAATTATAACATTCTTCAATAGCGCGCACAGGGCAAATATCAACACAAAATGAGCAATATGTGCATCCCTCGAAGTCAATAAACAGTTTATCGTGGATTATATTCATAACATTAGTGGGACATACAGCGATACATGCGCCGCATAAATCACATATATCAGGTAAAATTTCCAAATGTGAAGGTTTTATATGTTTTGTCATAGAATTTATCAGCTTTTATTTTTGGATTCATATTGATCTTTGGAAAAATCTTCCTTCAGAGGAATCGGGTATTCTCCGCTAAAACAAGCGGTACAGAAATGTGTTATCCCGTTTTTAACTGAATTTAGTAGTCCCTCTAATGAGAAATACTCGAGCGAATCTACATTAAGAAATTGCCTAATTTCCTCAACAGATTTATTATTAGCAATTAACTCTTCTTTTGTAGGGAAGTCCATACCGTAATAGCAGGGTGAAATAATGGGCGGAGAACTTACACGTATATGTACTTCTTTTGCCCCTGCATCTCGAACCATTTTTACAAGCTTTTTGAGTGTTGTGCCGCGTACAATGGAATCTTCCACTATCACAACCCGCCGGTCTTTCAATACACCGCCTACAGGATTAAACTTTATCAGAACATTAAAATCCCTCTGTGATTGAATCGGATGGATAAAAGTTCTGCCAATGTAATGGTTGCGAATCAGACCGATCTCAAATTTAATATTTGATTTCTGCGAATACCCCAGAGCCGCCGTATTGCTTGAATCCGGAACAGATATTACAATATCACCGTCTGCGGGTTTTTCTTCTGCGAGCGTTTTACCAAATTTGCGGCGTGTTTTATCGACATACTCTCCAAAAACTCTGCTGTCGGGTCTGGAAAAATAAATGTACTCGAAAATACATGCTGCTGTTTTTTCGGGCGTGAAAATCATTTCCGAATGTATGCCGTTCTCATTAATAATAATCAATTCACCCGGCTGTACATCACGTACGTATTTCGCTTCAATTAAGTCAAGTGCACACGATTCGGAAGTTATTATATACGCATTATCTTTTTTGCCGACACACAAAGGTCTGAATCCTTTTGGATCACGCACTGCCGCTAATGTATTCCTTGTCATTAACACCAGCGAATACGCCCCGCTTAACTGAAGAATTGCTTCTTTGATCCGGTCTTTTAAAGTGTTCTTTTGCGATCGTGCAATTAAATGGACAATGACTTCGCTGTCGGAAGAAGTTTGAAATATGGACCCCTGTTTCATTAACGTCGAACGCAGACTCTTTGAATTTATCAGGTTTCCGTTATGTGATACCGCAATCGGACCATCTTTTAAATTCATCACCAGCGGCTGAACATTTTCAATTTTATTTTCACCCGTAGTCGAATACCGGTTATGACCGATAGCAATAGTACCTTCAAGTTCGTGTAGTATATTAACATCCGAGAATATGTCGGACACTAATCCCATAGCACGGTGGAATTTAAATTCCGTTCCTGAAGACGAAACTATTCCGGCACCCTCCTGACCCCGATGTTGAAGCGCATATAAACACAAATAAGTCAGTTGAGCGGCATCCGGGTGACCGTAAACCCCAACCACACCGCAGTTCGCATGGATAGAAGACTTAATGTGCATATATGACCTCAAAAAACGTATTTTTTTTAGCTTGCCATTTAAGAACCGATATCACGCTATCACCAGTTTATGTTTACCGAAATACAACTTGCGACTCTCGCTTTTTAGTATATCTTAAAAATCTATTATCACATTTCCACGGGAGTTAGACTATAAACTCGAGCGAGTCTTGAGGCAGTCTTGAGGTCTTTTTCCCGCAGCGCCAGTCTTACATTGTCCAATTTTTGAGCATCCTCAAGGGACAAATACGGCGCCCATACTTCTTCCGCATCAAACAATTCAATATCAACTTCTGCAACGTATTTCCCCTCATGAACGAGTTTCGTATGACTTCTTTTTGTCATTATTTCCTCCTCAAAAAATCTTGTGACCAATAATCCGGACTGGGTCTATAAGCTGTGATTAAAACAGCGGCAAATGCAACGTGCTTCGGGATTCCCCATAATACATGAATAGGTTCACCTTGAAGGTCTTTTTGCAATACAAGAACACAAGGACCCTTTGGATAATTCGGATAATCTTCTATAACTTTAGCATCTTTAACGCCCGCCATAATATCTTTAACAAGAATACCGTCCTCAGCCAATTCATCATATCCATGAGATGAGATTTTTATCTCACGGCGCTCGACCAGATCAAGAACCATCTTAATAGTATTACTCATGTCGGGCTAATCTTATATAATTTTATTCCGATTGAAGCGCATATAAACACAAATAAGTCAGTTGTGCTGCTTCGGGGCAACCGAAAACTCCAACCACACCGCAGTTCGCATGGATCGATTCTTTACTGTGCATAGAAACAGCCTTTTAAAAGTTATATTTTATAAAGCTATTAGTTTTTATAGACCAATGAATGTTTTCCACATAGTATAACCAAAGACAATTGCAATAGTAACGGGTGCCACAAATTTTATCAGAAAACTCCAGTACTTCTTTATGGGGAACTCGCTTACGGTGATCCCGTTTTCTTCACTTTTAATTTCTGTGGTTGCTTTTTCCACGCCCCATAACCAGCCAACAAAGATAGCAATAAAGAACGCCCCGATAGACAAAGAAATATCACCAAACACCGTACTTATAATAGTAAAAAAACCTCCTTTAATACCCGCCAGATTACTCCAGAAATCGCTCGCACCGTGTGCCAATGCGGCAGGTGTACCAATCAGATATGCAATAAATCCTACAAAAATAACAGCTTTCTTCCGGCTCCAGTGTTTCTCATCGACAAAATATGCGACCGGTACTTCAAGAATCGACACAGTTGACGTCAGCGCGGCAATAATAACCAATACGAAAAATCCTACACCAAAGTAGTATCCACCGGGCATCTGTCCAAAAATTGAAGGCAGAACTTTGAAAATCAAATCCGGACCTTCTGTATAACTTTGCCCCATTGCCGAGACTGCCGGCATAATAACAAGTCCCGCCAGAATACAGACTAATAATTCAAAAAATGTGATCCAGGCGGCTGACACCGGTATATTCTCTTTTTTTGACAGGTAGCTTCCGTATGTTATCATTGTACCCATTCCGAGACTCAGTGAAAACAACGCCTGTCCCATAGCCTTAAGTATCATCATTCCCGAGACTTTTGAAAAATCGGGGTATAAGTAAAATTTCAGACCATCAGCAGCCCCTTCCAGTGTAATAGACCTTATTGCAAGAAGTATTAACAATAAAAATAACAACGGCATCAACAATTTTGACAATAATTCGATTCCACTCTTTACTCCCCTGTACACAACAAACGCAGTCATAAGAATAATTAAAGCATGAAGGGATGAGACGGTTACGCCGCTTGCTGAAAATTGATCAAACATTGAACTAATCATATTAGCATCCCTGACTTCACTAAATGTCCCGATAGCAGTTTTATATAGATAACCAACCACCCAGCCGGCAATTATGCTATACCATGCAAAAATTGTAAAACCGCTCAAGATACATAATCCGCCTAACCACTTCCAGCCGCCTCCTTTTGCAAGTTTCTTGAACATTCCTACGGGATTTTTTTGAGTATTTCGTCCCAGTGTCAATTCTGCAATCATTACAGGATAACCGATAAAAAAACAGCAGATTAAAAATGCCAGCGTAAATATTGCTCCCCCATTTTCACCGGTGTAATACGGAAAACGCCAGATTGCACCCAAGCCAACTGCCGAACCTGCTCCAGCGAGTATAAAACCTATTTTTGAACTCCATGCCCCGCGTTCTTGAGGATCACTCATTTGTTTCTCCTATGGAATAATGTGCCAACCGTAAAATTATATTCAAGTTTAACCCAAGCAGTTGTTGTATTATCCTGTCGATTAATATTCATATCCAGATCAAAATTCTGTAAATAAGCGTCCACGTATGCATCTAACATGCTGAATATTATAATACCTCCCAACCACCAAATAAATTTATTTCTATCATCTTTAAAAAAGATGCGCTGCTGTTCGGTTATGCTTGTAGAAAGCCGGTGATTTTGGATAATAATCCCTGCAATCACACTCGTTTCGGCTGTAAAAATTAAGGCACTTTTGAACCTTTTTTCGTTGTACCATTGCCCCCAGCCGGGAAATACCATCGAGCGGTACATTGCTGCCCGGGGCGATCTCTTAATGCGCAGAGTATCCTGCTGTGGATAAACAGTATATTTTGATGCGTAAGAATTATCACTAATTAATTGAGCTTGTATATGTACAGGTACAGATACAATAACCGTTACGAACATGCAAATACAACTCAATAATAAAATTACATGTACAAGCGAGAGTCTAAAATAATTATCCGGTTTCATTCGGTATAAACGCGATTCCTTCGATTTCAATATCGACGCCTTTGGGCAGTGCGGAGATTTGAAACGCAGACCGGGCCGGCGGCTCGTCAGGGAAAAATTCCTCAAATACTTCGTTTACTGTCCCAAAATGCTTTAAATCGGTCATAAAAACCGTAACCTTTACCATGTTACTCATATCGGTTCCGGCAGCACGCAAAACCTCCCGTAAATTCTGCAAAACTAACCTTGTCTGGGTGCGAACATCGCCATGAATCACTTCGTTTGTACCCGGATCAATAGCAATTTGCCCCGCTGTGAATAATAATTTTCCACCTTCGATTATTATTCCCTGGTTATAAGTTCCAACGGGGGCGGGCGCTTTTTCCGTTTTTAATACTGTTCTCATATTCTTCTACCTTCCGATATTAATGAAATGGAAACATAACAGCTCGATATTCAATCTTCATCATCCACATCTTCGAATTTTGCATCATCGATATCATCGTAGTCTATTTGTTTTGACCGCTCTTCAAAATTGCTCCCTTGCTGTCTATTTAAAGGAGTGTTGTTTCCGGAGCCAAGAAACAATCTTTTAATAGTGTGCCATAAAAAGACTGCTAAAAACAGATATAAAATTATTTGGAAAAAATTTGCTAACACCATTTTTAAACTTTTTGGGGATTAATATACCGGATTCCGTGTAAAGGTTTATGTATTTCATCAACAAGCCATAAAAAGTCTCGCGAATTTTCACCAAATTCAAGGTCAGTAACGTTTATTACTAATAAGGGAATTTCCGTTACGTGAAAGAAATACTGATTATATGCTTCATTCAAGAGTTTCAGGTATTGTTCAGTGATATTCTTTTCGTATGATATGGCACGCTTTCTTATCCGCTCAAATACCAGATGTATGTCTGCTTGCAAGAATAAAATCAAATCAGGTGCAGGAACACGGTCAGCCATAAAATCTTGTATTTTATAATACAGGGTTAATTCATGTTCGTTTAATGTTACGCTGGCAAAAATATTATTTTTTGAGAATGTATAATCAGATATTTTACAGGAATGAAACAGCTCAGTTTGTGCAACATTGACCAGCTGTTGGTACCGGTTGAGTAAAAAAAATAGCTGCGCGGGCAAGGCATATTGTCGAGGATTTGCGTAAAACTTATCAAGAAAGGGATTATTGGCATACTCTTCGAAAATAGGGGTCGCATTTAATTTTTTTGCCAGTAACTCGGTTAAATAGGTCTTGCCCGTTCCGATAAGGCCGTCAACGGCAATATAAGAATATTTAATGCCTCCCATATGATTGACAGGTCGATTACACTTAATTTATATTATTTAATAAAGGTTTCTTTTCAAAACATTTATATTGTACGATTTCACTTTCATCGGTACAAGCCTCACGCAGTCTTATCATATTTAAACCTGAAACCGGACACAAAAATCCGGGTGCTATTTCCGCCAGAGGCTTAAGTACAAACATGCGCTTAGAAACTTCAGAATGGGGTATGCATAGAACGGGTGTAGTAATTATGTAACCACCAAAATAGAGTATATCTATATCGATATTTCGCGGTCCCCAGCGAAAAGACGTGTTACGGCACATAGATTTCTCTATTAACTTTATACCGGCTAATAGATTAAAAGGCGTTTTATAATAATCCACTTCCAGCACCATATTTAAAAATCTATCCTGCAAAATATAACCGACAGGTTCGGTTTCATATATTGATGATACTTTTATTATAAATAAGCCCGGAATATTTTGAAGCAGATTTATGCATTTCTCCAAATTTGCCTGCCTGTCCCCAAAGTTTGAACCCAGCCCTAAAAAAATTTTATTCACTTTTTCTTCTTTCTACTTATTGTAATTTCAACAAAATCGACAACGCCTCTCAGCGAGGGTTTAAGCTTTCGAATAGTCACGTCTACAGATATAATATCAAACATTTCTAATATTTTACGCGCAATTTTTTCTGCAATAGTTTCAAGCAGTTTGTAACTATTACGTTCAATTACTTCCTGAGCAATATCAAAAATCCCGCTGTAATCAATCGTTTTTCTGATGCTGTCACTTTTTGCGGCTTTTCGCGTATCTAAATAAATATTAATATCCGCCTGATAATGGTTCCCTATTTTTCGCTCATTCGTCCATGGGCCATGATGTCCAAAAAAGGACATATTGCAAATTCTTATAATATCGGGTTTATCAGGAGAGTATTTCATGTAATACTTTAAATTATTCCTCTATTGCTTTTTTCTATAAATTGATAAATCTCTTTAATTTCCGGAATTTGCTCTTCATTGTTTTTTAAAATTTCGAGCGCCTGAGATGTATTCATATTAGACTGATATATTAACTTGTATGCCGATTTTATTTTATTAATCAGCTCCCGGGGGAAATTACGTCTCCGCAGTCCGACATTATTAAGGCTCATGTATTTTAAAGGTTGCCCTGCAGCTAAAATATACGGGGGCACATCTCTATCGACGCGAAATCCCCCTCCGATAAAGGAATGCTTGCCGATACGTACAAACTGATGAATCGGTACGATCCCGCCGATAATTACATAATCGTCTATTGAAACATGCCCGGCCATATTTACAACATTAGCCAGAATAACATTATTGCCAATCACACAGTCGTGTGCGATATGTACATAAGCCATTATAAGGCAGTTGGAGCCAACAATAGTTGTACCGGATTCTTTGGTTCCCCGGTTCAAGGTACAAAATTCTCGTATGGTTGTATAGTCGCCAATTTTTAGAGTGGTATATTCACCCTCGAATTTTAAATCCTGAGGAATAGTCCCGATTACTGCGCCGTGAAAAATATGACAATTCTTTCCAATCCGGCTGCCCGGGGCTATTAAAACATTTGAGTCGATTATCGTTCCGCTGCCGATTTGAACATCGGACTGTATAACGGAAAACGGTCCGATGATTACATCAGAATCAATTTCAGCATCAGGGCTTACAACCGCATATTTGTCTATTTGCACAATAAAACGTCTTTATTATTATTTGCTTATCTATCGACAATTGCAGCGGACATTTCCGCTTCACAGGCAAGTTTGCCCTCTACAAATGCCTGTCCATAAATTTTGTATGTGCTCAATCGCCGGTTTAACAATTTCACTTCAAAAAGTATTTGGTCACCGGGAAAAACGGGACTTTTAAATTTTGCGTTGTTGATTCCGGCAAAATAAACAAGTTTAGATTCAGGATTTTTTACCTCATTAAGGAGAAGAAGCCCTCCTGCCTGAGCCATTGCTTCAATAATGAGAACTCCGGGCATAATAGGGTGACCGGGAAAATGTCCCTGGAAAAACAACTCGTTATTGGTAACATTTTTTACTCCGACAATTCTCTTTCCTACATCAAGTTCGATAATCTTATCAACCAGCAGGAATGGGTACCGATGTGGTAATATTCTTTGAATTGCATTAATATCGAAAACGATCCCGGTTTTCGGCGCTAACTGATATTTTTTTGTGAATTGTTGTTTTTCATAGAGTTTTCGAAGCTTTTTAGCGAATTCGATATTCGCTTTGTGGCCTGAGCGTGCCGAGAGAATTTGTGCTTTTATCGGTGCGCCAACCAATGCAAGGTCTCCAAGCAAATCCAGAAGTTTATGACGGCACGGCTCATTTTTAAACCGCAAATCTACATTATTAAGTATACCGTTATTTCCAAGCTGCACATCTCCGGGTATTCCTAATTTCTTTTGAAGCCTTTGCAATTCACTCTTACTTAATTCCTCATCGACTATTACAACAGCAGTATCAAGGGTGCCCCCTTTAATCAGCCCTTGGTCCATAAGCATTTCTACTTCTTTAAGAAAACAAAAAGTGCGAGCTTGGGCAAATTCTTTCACAAACTCTTTTTCCAGGGAAAACAGACCGGAATGCTGGCTGCCAAGAGCAGGATTTTGAAAATCAATCATCACGGTTATGCGAAAGTCATTTAACGGCAGCGCAACTATTTCAACATCCCGCTTTATATCTTTATAAGAAACTGTTTCATTAACAACCAGAAAATTTTTTGGTACGTTTTGATCTTCAAAACCCGCATTAAGTAATACGTTCACAAAAGGCTTGGCGCTCCCGTCACCAACGGGGGGCTCATTCGCATTAAGTTCAATATCTAAATTGTCTATTTGCAAACCTGCCACTGCTGCCAGAACATGTTCAACTGTGTGTACAACAGCTTCGCCATTTTTAAGTGTTGTACCGCGGGATATATCTGAAACATAATCTATTAAAGCATTTATTACAGGCCTGTCCGGGAGATCGGTTCGGATAAATCTAATCCCAGAATTTGGGGCCGCAGGAAGGAATGTAACCGTTGAACGGTTACCCGTATGTAAACCTATGCCCGAATATTGTGTTTTCCATTTAATTGTTCGTTGATTTTCTAACATGTAACACCGGAATTATTTCAATAGTTTTTACAAAGTAAAAATTCAGAAGATGCAAAATAGTCTTAAAATATAAATAAACAAATTAAATCAATTTTTTATTATTTGCAAGTGAAAAGATGAGAATTATAAATTGGGATATTGAATCAGGAATTTGTTGAGGAATTCCGGGATTTCCGATGATTAATCTTCTTTTCAAGCTGCTTTATACGCTCATACATATCAGGCAGTTTCTTCATATATGCTTCAATCTTTTTAACATGTTTATGGTCGCGTGCGGGAAAACCAAAATAGAATGAATTTTTTGGAACGGATTTTAAAACACCCGACTGTGCGCCGATAATCGAATTATCACCGATTTCAATATGGTCAACAGCACCCGCCTGCCCTCCTAAAGCTACCCCTGAACCAATTATAGTGCTGCCTGCAATCCCGGTTTGTCCCGCAATGGCAGTATTTTCACCCACTTTAACATTATGCGCAATATGAACAAGATTATCGAGTTTACACCCCCTGGCAATATATGTACTTCCAATCGTAGCCCGGTCAATAGCGCTGTTTGCTCCGATTTCAACGTCATCATCGATAACTACATTACCGACCTGAGGGATTTTGAGATATTTTTCTTTATCTTTTGCAAAACCAAAACCATCACTGCCTATGACGGTGCCGGCATGAATTATGACACGATTTCCTATGATGCATCTATTTAAAATTGTTACTCCCGGATGCAGAAAAACGTGCTCTCCGATGTGAACATCGTTTCCGATAAATGCATGCGCTCCAATGACAGTCTGCCTGCTAATCCGTACATCATTCCCTACATACGCAAATGCCCCTATTTGAACGGGACGCTCAATTTGCGCACTTTTTTCAATATATGCGGTTGTATGAATAGAATGCCCTGATACACCCGGGAACGGATAAAAAAGCAGAATAATTGTCCTGAAAGCAAGGTAAGGTTCATCAACCTGTAATAAATTAGTTTTGGCTTCGGATATAGAACGGGGGACTATTACGGCTGATGCCTTTGTATCTTTTAGATATTTTTCATATCGGGGATTGGCTAAAAATGAAATTTTACCTGCTTCACCCTCTTCTATACGGGTTACATCAGAAATAAGTATTCCGCCATCCCCGATGACGGTCCCATTCACAATCTTTGCCAGTTCATCAAGCGTTTTATGCATGAGGATAACAAAGATTAAGATTTAATTCTTTTTTAATTCTTCCAGGATCAGGTCTGTTATATCATACTCTTCTTTAGTATATAGAATGAACGGCAGTCCTTCTTTTACATCAAATATTACGTCATACCCTTCTTCAGTGCCGATACGGTCGATAACGTTCTGAACGTTTTCCACGATTGGCTGAATTATTTCATCCCATGTTTGCCGTATCTTTCCTGTGTCAGGATTGAGATTTTCATCGTTGAATTGAATCAAATTTGCCTGCAGCTCATTCAGTTCATTTTGGACCTCAGCCTTCTTTGAATCACTCCACATAAGCTGCTTACTATCATATTCTTCTACCTTTTTATTCAATTCGTCTTGCATGATTTTCAACTGCCCTTCGAGCCTTTGCTGTTCCGCCTCAATTTTTTTATTTGCATCAACAAAAGGCGGGTGCTGGGCGAATATTTTATCAGACAAAACGTACCCCATCTTAAAATCCGCATGATAGGTAAATCCTGAGAAAACCACATACAAAGCGATAGACAATGCTAACGTTAACATAACGTACAATGATTTCTTTTGCACATTGACCTCCTTTTAAATTATTGACTGTTTGTTAAAATCCTCTACCAAAAACGAAATGCGGCATCCAGCCTTCACGGCGTCCATATGCATCATAATTTTCAAAACCATACCCAATATCGATTCCTATCATTCCAATCATGGGCATAAACAGCCGCGCACCTACACCGACACTTCTCTTTAAATTAAATGGATCAACGAAACTTATATCAATCCAGTTATTTCCTGCCTCAGCGAATAACAATCCATATATTGTTGGATTGGGTGAAATATTGAATCGTAATTCAGTAGTCACCTTCATCATTGCTTTCCCGCCTATGGGATTACCCGCGCTGCTCAACGGACCGACAGCGCGCTCTCTGTAGCCGCGCAGCGGAGTTCCTATAGTAAGAGCGCTTCCCCCCATAAAAAAGAGTTCTTGCAGCGAAATGTTACTCTGGGCATTGAAATTATCAATGAATCCCACCTCAATATTATTATATAAAACAAAATCAAACATTGCTGGAGTATACCATTCGGAACCAAGAATGTATTTAATATAATTCTCTGTCCCTCCTAATATCCCACCGCTAAATTGTGTAGAAAACGTAACCGTTGAACCGTTTGAAGGAAACTCAGCCGCAATTGCAGGATTTTTCCTATTACCCCGGCTGTCACGGCTAATAATCTGCGTGACACTTACCCGTGTTGTTTTTTCCCGGTTAATCAGGTATTGCTGTAAATCGATAGAAACATTAGAATATTTATTTTTCGAAACTTCGAAAAACAGGTCGCTTCTAAAATAATCATCCGGCCACTTCAACCGCCTTCCGATACGAAACATTGCACCCTTACTATCATGGTCAAAACCGTAAAAGGGCCCGCCGCGGTGCGTATCAAATATGTTAAATCCTGCCAAAGTCGGGGTGTCGAATAACCATGGTTCCGTGAAACCGATCTGGAATGAGCGAAATATTTTACCGAACTGCCAGTCAATGAAAAGCTGCTGCCCATTGCCTAAGAGGTTATTCATAGAAAGACCGAGACTGCCGATTAGACCATCGCGCTGGCTGTACCCGGCAGCCATATTGGCGGTATCGGTCGATTTCTCTTCTAATTTAAAAGTGATATCCACTTCTTGAGCTTCTTCCTGTTCGGGTTCATTTACGTCCCCCAGCATTTTTATATCCAGATCGATAAAACTAAAGTAGTTTAACATAGTAATGTCTCGAGCGCTGCGTTGAATTAAATCATTACTAAAAATATCACCCGGTTTTATTTTTATCTCACGGCGAATTACTTTGTCTTTGGTTTTTGTATTGCCTGCAATATTAATTCGATTGAGTTTAAAAGGACCGCCTTCTTCAATATAGTATGTAATATCAATAGAGTCCGCCCCGACAGGGATTGGGTAAGGAATAGTCTGTGTATTAAGATGTCCGATTTGATAATACATAGCGTTTATTCCTAAATCAAGGCTTTTTACTAATTTTTCACTATTGAATTTGTCACCTTTTTTAATATCCACTACTTTTTCTAATTCCTCGTCTGTAAATTTAGCGTTTCCCTCAAAAGCAATATTTCGAAAATAATACAACTCTCCTTCGTCTATTCTAATAAGAATATTCATGTATTTTTTTTCAACATCATAATAAATCGAATCTGAAAGGACGGCAGCGTATGTATATCCTTCTTTCTTGTAAAATTCAATTAAATTTTTCTTATCTTCTTCATATTTTAAACGGTCAAAATCACCGCCTCTAAATAATCCGTCTTGTTTCGTTTGCTTAAGTTCTTTACGTAGTGTTTTTTCATCAAAAGTATTATTACCGATAAAATTTATATTCTTAATTTTTATTTTTTCACCTTCATCGATGACATAAACAATATCAATCCTTTTATCTTCGCGCGTTACAAGTGAATCTGAAATTTGAGCTAATAGATATCCTTTTTCAGCATACAAATTCTTAATTCGTTGTTTACCGGTGAGTATACGACTGGGATTGATTTTTTGACCGGAATAAAAATTAATTAAACCGAGTATTTTATTTTCATCTATTTTTTCATTACCGGCAATACTCACCTGGTTTAACGAAGGGTACTCTTCAACTTTAATTGTTACATTTATTATTCTATCGTTAGGATTACTCGTATAGATTTGTATATCACTGAATTGATTGAATTTCCATAATTCCCTCACGGCATTGGCAAAATCCTCCGCAAATACTTCTTCGGAAAAACGAAGCAGACCGGAATTCAACAAAATAATTTGCTCCGGAGTACTTATATTACCTTCGACATTAATACTACCTATTATTTTGCCGGTTTTCTCTTGTGCGAAAACAGAAAAAATATTAAAAACAATCATCGAGATCAGTAAGAAAAAACATAATCTTAATATATAACGACCATGCAACATAAGTATTAAATCCTTATTTTTTAAATTAGTTCATTAATTATTTATTTTTTTCGTGAGTCCTTTCAATTTAATTTGATGCTTGAACCAGAGGCGCGTATCTCCCTTATTAAGGTAACGATAGAAATCATAGTCATATTGTAATTCGAAAAGAATACTATTCGGCATCTGGTATTGCAGACCTACAACGTGGCTCAATCCTATAACGTCATTTTGATTAATATCCATTGTACGAACATATTGCCCCTCATATAATAAATATACCGAAGGTGAAAGGTATTTTCCAACACGCAATTCGGGGCTTAAATATATATATTTCGGGTTAAAAAATCTGTCTTGCTCATTTGCTTCTACTGAACTATAAGGTATATTCGGAACAAATCCTAATCCCTCATATCTCTTCCTTAAGTCGGCTAATCCTAATTCCCCATACCTTCTTTTCAAATTGGTTTTTACACTAAACTCATCAAGGTTCAGTTTCTCTCTCACAGTTTTATTAATCGGGTCTAAAATGGGATCAAACAATACTTCTCCTGCTCTATCAACCGCCAACTGTTTAGCCGTTTCTTCTATTTCTTCGGGAGATATACCCAATAGCCTTAAAATACTACCTTCGGTTGTTAACAATGACAGTGAATTAGTGCCCGGAGTTTCCTTATTAATATTGGTTCCGGCAGGAGAAGGCGCAAAATTACCGGGACTCTCTTCATAGGAGAGCAAGTAATGGAAAGTCGGTTCGCCATTTTCATCCCACGTGCCATAATCAAGTAATTTGCCGGTACTATTTCCTATTTCGTCTTTTTCATCGGCAACAAGGTGAAGATAGATATCCACATAAGCACCGGTAAGGCTTTCTTCTTCTTTTCTTGTTGTCTTGGCTATACCTTTGATGTACGGCTGACCCTCATTGAAATATAGTTCAAAATTTTCTACCTTAAAATCATGTAATAAAAATTCAATACTACCCCGGCGAGACCGTAAATCCCCTGAAACGTCGAATGGAATATCGCCATAATCATCTACTATCCCTGTAAAATGTAATCCATCATCTTTATCTTCTATTTTTAATTCAATTTTGACATCTCCCCAGAGTTCATTCAATGCGGAAATGTCACTTATGTGCTCACTTCTTACATAAAAGTTATTGCTTTCAGGGACAACATGCAAATCCCAATTAATATTTTCTAAAAAAGACATGACCAGCCCGGATTCTTCACCTGCGTTTTCCAAAGGATACGTGATTCTTCCATCTCTAAGAATGATTTTTCCCCTGACGTGGTAATGGTCGGATTCTTCACTGCCGCCGGCAAAATAAAACATCTCGGTATCATCTAATCCGGCAAACTGTGCATTACCTGTCTCATTTTTTACTATCAGGTCGGGAATATGCAGATTAACACCCTTTTCGGTTGTATGGAGTGTAAGGATCCCTAAATTAAGACCGTCATCCATTAACTCTATCGGTATCAAAGAAATTGCCGGTATTTCAGGTTCGTTTTCAATCCATGCAGGTTTTCCGTCCAAATCCGCTTCTAACTGCTTTATATCAATGAATCTGCTACCGGGTATTAATTCCGCCGCAAGGTTAATATGTTCAATTTTATTGACTACCTTATCAAGATGAAGAGTACCATCTTGTATAGTCACTCTTCCTGAAGAAATAAGCGGATTCAGCAGATTGCCGCCGATAATAATATTTGCATCTCCATTACCGTCTGAATATTTGAAGAGTGAGTCTGTCTCGGTAAAAATTGAGAGGATATCTCCATCAAGCGAAATATTAAAATCCGACTCAATATCTTTTGTAAAAGATACATATCCTTCTCCATTAACAAGCACATTTTTCAGGGATTTTGCCGTAAAATCCTGTACCCATACACCTTTTGGTATAATACCAGCCGAATTAATTATGTTTTCATATACTTCATTTGGCATATTCTCAAGCGAAGCAAGTGTTACTTTCATATCATAAAAGGTATACAATCCAATTTGCCCAACAGGAATTTCTATGTTTCCGGAAATATTACTTAGATTTTCACTGTTAATATAATGTAACTTAAACGAAATATTACCCTTTAAAAGTTCCTCATTAAAAGCAAATAATGCGCTGTATACATTAGACGGAACGTTCTCACCTGCTATATTGAGCTCACTATGATCCTGTTTATAATCTATTTCGGCATCGCCTCTCAGGAATTGAAAATCGTTGTGTTGTAATAAAATAGTATTTGAATTGAATTTTCCCCATTCATTTGAGGTAAATGCAAGAGAACCTGATAGACCGTCGACTGAATTTTTAGCGCCGTTTATAAGGTCAAAATAACCGTCTATTTCAGGATCATGCAGAGTTCCGTTTATATCCACTTTGCCGGTCAAATCCCCCTCATCAAGCAATCTAAATCCAAGTAATGTGTTCAAATATTCCATTGTTGAATTGAATTCTATTTCACCACGGATATACAACTCTCCGTTTTCAATAATTTCGCCCGAACCGGCAAAAAATCCCGGACTTACGATGTTGTTAATTTTATAATGTGTGCCATTTTTGGAGAGTTCGGATGAAAATCTTAACGAACTGTTCCCATGAAGAGGTGCAAAAAAGTCGCTTTTCAGTAATCCTGTACCGTCGGTTTCCCGAATATAATATCCATGAAAAGTGAACAACGTATCGTACTTTGCCGATAATGCGGCAGCAAATAATTCTGTTCTTTCTTCATTACCCGCAACACTTGCATTCAGTATATTTGACGTGTTACTAAAAAACTCATCCGATAAGCCAAATTCATGCTGAATAACCGGCAGAGCATTGTAAAAATTTATTTGATAAGAGGCAATATCTTTTGATATTTTTCCGTCAAAGGTAAAGTCATTATCAACCGACTGACCTTGTATGTATATCTTATCGGACAGGTGAAAAATCCCTGTTATTGTTTTTTCACCCTTCTCATTTTTACAGGTAAGCGTAACGTCTCCGTCGCCTGTTAAATTGTCAAAAGGACCTTTGAACGCAAAGCCGGCTTCTCCGTAATATTCATTATTTTTGTTTAAT
>LJUD01000161.1 GCA_001304035.1 bacterium SM23_31
TGCATTGCTGGATATTTATAACGGTCTCGGCTGGTCATATTTCAAAACCCATAAACTCATTTTATCCCTTTCAAACTTTTCCATTGCAATTGGCGCAGATTCCGGTTTTACAGATGCTTCGGTTGGATATTCAATAGCAGCGTTTGAACAAAATGAATACGACCAGGCTATACGCGCTTTCAATACAATTGCCCGGATCGATTCCGCTTTGTTTAATCTAAAAGGAACGGATGAATATGTTTTTAGTCATGATGTATCCGTAACTTCGAGGAAGGTGCGAAAAATTATTGCATTATGCTATTATTATTCGGGCATGTTTATGGAATCTTATTATCAATTAAAAAATTTTCTTGACCCGTTTACAAATGTTGTTCCCACTTCAAAAGATTTTTGTAATGAATTATTAACAGCATTGGAAAAAATATGAAAACTAAAAAGATAATATTACTCCTGTCAGCCGGGATGGTATTTTTTGCAAACACCGTCAATGCACAGGTTGGCGGAGTAGATTACTATAGAGTTAAATCCGCTTTGACAGCCGGCAGAAAAACATTCGACTTTCGCTTGAGTTCATCGTATCTTACTACTAATAATCCTTTTCGCGTCCCTATGGACGGTTTGGATACTTTATTCTACCAGGGACAAAGCAAACTTGGTGATTTGAAATGGTCATTGAGGTATGCATGGAATAGTAATTGGGAAGTGAATGTTTCGGGCATATCCTTTTTAGACCGGATAGACGGCACGTATCGTTACGGCGCAGGAGATACACGCGTTGGTGTTCGCCTCGCCTTGCCAAACGTGGAAGAAGCGGAATTCAACTGGTCTGCAGAAGCGTATTACTCCTTTCCTTCGGGCTTTGGCGAAAGTAATAGATTAATAAGGGAATTTTCTTCCGAAAAGTCAAGTTTCGGTGCAGCAATGTACACGGATTTTAACTGGCGAAATTGGACTGCAAAAGTGAATGGCGGTTATTATCATGCAGGCGGGCGCACACAGGAAATTCTCGATTCGCAGCAAACATTCTGGTACGAAGCACTTAACGGAATATACGGCATCACGCCCAAGGGAGGCTGGATTCAATCAAGCCAGTTCTACATAGGTTTCGGATTAGCCCGCAGGTTTCTTTTTGGCACAACATTATTCGGTGAATACTTTTCACGAAACGTGCTTGCTAAAACCGGCGATGGAAGAAGTCTGGGTAATATTGCAGCCGGCATGACATTTTACCGGCAGCCCGGAATTAATATTAAACTGGGCGCTGATATTCCGCTTGGAGATATAAGACCCGATATGGGTTTTTTTGTGGACGTCCGAATGAACAACATTATCGGAAGACGCAGGCGGATACAGCTCGCGCCGTCCCTTAGTCCCGAAGACGAACCGGCATTGGAACCCGGACGCAAGCCGTTCATACGCCGGGAAGGCGTTCTCTATTCACTGCCGAGAAAACCGATAAAAGATACAGTATTTATTATCGACGGTACGCCTTCAATGCTCGGGCGGGGAATTGGGGAGGGGCGTAGAGGTGAAGAAGTAATAAAAGGTATTATAGAATTCGTACAGACCCTCATCGACAGCATACCGGACAGGTCGAATATTGCATTAATATCTTACAATGACGAAGTTGCAATCCTTTCGTGGCAGAACATCGATGAATCAAAAAAAGAGGAAATTAAAAACTTCGTGAGAGACATTCCCGATGATATGAATGTTGCGGCGGATAGACTGGAAACAGGCGGGGGAACAATACGCTGGCAGGAACAGCTTGAGGTGTCTATGGTGGAAGCCTATAAGCAGTTGGAATTCTTTAAAAAAAGCAATTATAACAGGCAGCACCTTCAAAGAGTTATTCTCTTTTCGGATGGAATAGATGAATCAACCATTTCACACAGCCTGACGCGTGAGTTTGATATTATAAAAAGACGGTATCAGATCAGCAGAGACGATTTCAGGTACTTTTATTATATTCATACAAATCCTCGAATTGAAGGCGCAAGGATTGATGAAAATATTATAACGTTTGCCGAAAGTGAGGATGGAAAGATAAAAAGGGCGGTGGATATTAATAACGTTGGCGAGGAATTTATCGGAGAACTGGCTTATAACAGTGTGGAAGGGAGCAATGTATTACAGTATCTGTCACAAATAAGCAAAATGGCTGTGCTGGATTTTAATACGGGAGACTTCGGCAGTTTTTGTGAACCCCTGGTCGCCGCTTTCAGGTCTGTTTTTGATTATAATCCTTACTTTGTGCTTACGCCGCAGGCTGATGTGCGCGCAGTAACGGAAAGTGAGGGAATCAGGAAAAATCAAAAGATTGTTCTGAAAGATATGGTAAAAATAGGTAAACGGCTTGGCGTGGACTACGTGGTCTACGGGGAAGTCGTGAAACATAAAATCGAACGGGGGAAAGGTATATATATACCCTATTTTTTCGGACTGCCGAAAACTGCGATGGAAATGGAGGTAGCCATAAAGCTCATTAATGTTTCTGATGGGACGCTTGCGTTTGTCGACAATATAGAAGCATCGAGCAGCAAAAGCGACGGTATTACGTTCATTCCAACAAAAAGAGAAAATAAAATGAACCAGTTGTCCGGTGTGGATTTTGCCGAGCTTCAGAAAAAATTAATGATAAACTGGGCGAATAAATTGCGCGACAGCATATTCCAGGATATGGACATTCGGGTAGATTAAATTGCAAAATGCAAAATAATCCCGCTAAGCGGGATTCAAAACCTGGCTCCAATTACGTATTAATTTGTAATAGTTGGCGGGGCTCTGCTTTTATTGTATGTAATAATCATAAATATTTTTGATGTATGATTGACATAAAATATAATAGTGTTAAAATTAATAATCAGGAGACATGAGCGAAATTGCCCCATCTATACAAGAAGGACTTATAAATTCTCGTACTTTTCCTGTTTCAATATTAAGTATCATTAATCTATTTGATGTAAATTCAGAAGGCCATTTTAAAAAAGGTCTTCTTTCAAAAATAATTGTTTTTCCATCAGGTCCCCATGCTGGTTCGGAATCATAGTTTTCACCGGAAGTGTAATTTCTGTAATAGGTTCCATCTAAATTTGTTACTGAAATTTTGCTCCCTATTCTATATGCACCCTGAAATGCCTCACCGTATACAAGTAGACCCAATTTGCTATTCCAATCTAAATCATAAGCTTCTAATAACATTCCGGATTTTGATCTCCCTAATAAATGCGGATTATTTACTCTTGAAAGATAATTACCATCCGTATCCATGAGGTAAAATCCGGGAGGCTGACCGGTTACGAGGGAATCATTCGAAAAAACAATGAGAGTATTTTCATCTATCAATGTCTCAGGGTATACTGCTGACCAAAAGCTTTTATTATTTACTATATTTGATCTTTTTTCTATTGTAATATCGAAGAAATAACCGGGAGTTGATAATGAAAAGGGCGGAGGCCACATTGTGAAATAGAATCCCGTTCCGTCGTGATTCCAAAAAGGCCTAATACCACATAATGGGGGGGATCCTTCTCCACGTGCGAATGTTCGAAATGTGCTATCCTTAACGTTATAAATAAAAAATTGATAACCACCGTCAGCCAAATAATGTGTTTCATCACAAAAAATAATCTTACTTTTATCGTGCGAAAATTTCAGATTACTTGGCCAGAATGAATTGTTCTTTATAACCTTATAATTATTCGGATTGTAATAATCTACTAAGACAAGTACTAAAACAAGTTTATTTGTGTATGCTCCTTTTTCACTATAACTTTCACTGCAAACCGCCACTAAAACTACCAAATCCTGCGGATTTTTTTGAATTAAATCATCAATCGTCCAGTCATAATCGGGACTCGTTATAAATCCGCAAACCGGAAAATTTATAATGAGATATGAAAACAATATTAAAATTACTAATTTTTTCATTGTGTGTTCTCCATATCACGGTATTTGAATGTAAAAAAATATAACCTGAGTAATTCGTAATCCCGCTTCACGGGATTAAAATGTTGTATTGATTTTAATAGTATGCTTTTGAATTTCACCCCTATTGTCATTCCTCCCGCATACTGCGGGGGGAATCCAGTTGAATTTTTATGGATTCCCGTTTTCACGGGAATGACATACAAGTTGGGAATGACATTGTTTTCAGTTTATATTTTTTAGTTTTTCATTATTCATAAATCGAATTTATGAATAGATCAGGCTAAAAAACTATATAGTATAATTTTTAAAGAAATGACAAAAGCAGGCAATTAATTCGTGTGAATTCGCTGATAGTGTAGTATCTTAAAAATAATTATCTTCATTAACTGTTCAGCATTTTCCGGCTCCTTTTTGCCAGCTTTTATCCCCCTGATGGGGTTATATAAACATTGCAATATTAAAAAACGACTTGCACATTGAAAACAAAATAAACTCATCAGATATATTTTTAATCTAATTAATACTTTTAGATTTGTCAATAAAATAAATTTAAAATTCTCTAAGACTATTAACAAACACGCCAGGCGTTTTTATAATGATAAATATTTCATTTTGTACTTTGCATTTTGCATTGTTCTGCAATTACTTGCTGAAATCGAATACAACCATATTTTGTTCGCTGGAAGCGAATAAATGCAATGTTTGTATTTTTGTTTTGCCTTCGAATTGTGCCCTTAATGTGTATACTCCTTCAGGCAGTGAGAATGTTCCCCGCCATCGGCTTGATTCCTCTATTAGAAAGCCTTTTTGATTAAGGATTTGGAAATTAACGCCGTTTGCCGGGGTCCTTTTTTGTTCATCGCGGAAGCATTGATATGAGAATCGGACATTTTGAATATTAAAAATGAAATTTAGCTCTGAAGTAGAATCGGCATGGATTTCTACATTTTCCTTCCGTATAATCCCTTTATAATTGCCTTCGACAGTGTATGGACCTATAGACAAATAGGGTGTTGTGCCGCGCCACTGTGTCTGTTCGACAACCTGTTCATTATACGGCTGCCTGTATATTCTTATAAGTGTTCCATTTGCGACCTTGGTCTTTGATGGGTCCAGAAAACATTTATATGAAATCCTGCCTTTTCCGGCATCAAAATAAAAAGTAAGCTTCGGTGTAGCACTGCTTGTAACTGTAACTTCCTGTGTTTGGGGCGGAAGCCCTTCAAAATAACCTTCGACTTTATACTTACCTTCAGGCAGGTTTGTAACCTCTCCCGTCCAGGATATACCGGTATAAACAATTTCGCCTGAGGAATGATAGACTTTGGTAACCGTACCGTAGGCCTTTCCATTTGCAGTATTTTTAATTAAATGTTCAAAAGTGAATCCCCCTGCCTCAATATTGAATACAAAATTTTCTTCTATGCGCAATCCTGCAGTAACCGTAATTATCCTGGATTGTGGTGTATTGCTGCTTTGTTTTGCAGTAAGAATGTACCTGCCTTCGGGGAGGTTTTCAAAAATGCCCCGCCAAAATTTGCGTGATTCTATTAATTTTCCCGCACTGCTGAGCAGTTCGACAGTTGAACCGTAAGCGGGAAAACCGTTCTCTCTGCCGATAAAACACCGGTAGCCTGCCATGCCGGTGCGGCTGCGCTCAATATTAGCAGTAGTCATTGTAAAATATTTTTCTATTAATGCATCCGCACGCCATGCAGGTACGTACATTCCGTCGCCGGCTTTGACAAGTCCGGTAATTAACGGATTTTCTTCAACATTCCCGGTAAATCCGACTACGTCGAGCCGGGTAATCAGCCCGCGCTGCATCAATGATTCAGTAATGGAAATGGGTCCCCCGCCGGCGTTTTCAACGCCATCGGTAATGAGGATAATGTAATTATTGCCGTTAACGGGGAGCGATTGACAGCCGTAAGCTAATGCGGAGGCTATGGGACTCATGCCTTCGGGTTTAAGCTGTTTGAGCTCTTTGATAATAGCCGGACCGGTATTCATTCCGGGGGGTACAGGTGAAAAATATGCCTCGCTTCCGCCTGCTTCCTCTGAACCGAACACCGTCAGGGCAAATAATGCGGGGATTTTAGCATTGGTGAGCTTCTCTACAAAATTAATGCCGTGCGTGAATTTGCTGACACCGTCTATTTCGTCCGCCATTCTCACGGATGCGTCAAAAACAATGAGAATTGTATGGTATTCCTGCCCAAAAACTGAAGGAGCGCTGAAAAGCAGCATCACAGCGGCGAGTATGATATTTTTACGAATTTTTTCCATATTACATAAATTAGAAATTATTTATCCGTGAATCAACAAAAATATTCAAAATCTGTGGCAAATAATGCTCGAAGTATATCTTCCGGCGGAAAAAATTTCCCCTATTTTAATTGAACATTTTAGCTGAATTTGCCCCGCTCCTATATTTTGCGGTAAATTATTAATTATTCTGTGCTTAGGAGCGGCTCAAAACATGTAAAAAGCTCTTTATGGCATATATGTTGCAACATACCATTTCGGTTTATTATTTTTGCATGAGAGGGCTCTCTTTTCAGCCCGATTCATTTATAATATCGACCCGTATAACTCTTTTATTTAATTACAAGTTACAGCAAAACCACCTGAAAAAGGAAAGATAAATGATACGTGGGATATACACTAATGCCGCAGCGATGAATTCGCAGCTGCTTAAACAAGAGGTTACTGCAAATAACCTGGCAAACGCCAATACTACCGGCTTTAAAAAGGAGGGCGTATTCCGGAAATATCTTATCGATCTTAATACTATTCTTCAAGAGTACGCGACCGACTTTAAAAACCTTGAAGACGTAGACGCCGTGATAATAGATTTTAAGCAGGGAGAACTCTATCCTACAGGCAATCCACTCGATACGGCAATCGAAGGTGACGGTTTTTTTGCAGTCCAGACGCCACGTGGCATCAAGTATACACGCAACGGGAATTTCCAGCTCGACCAGAACGGATTCCTGGTTACGGGCAACGGCTATCCGGTGTTAGGAACCGAAGGCTTGATTCGGCTGCAGGGACAGAATATATTTATCGAAGACAACGGAACGGTTACGGTAGATGAAGAACTGGTGGATGTATTGCAAATTGTCGATTTTCCGAAACCGTACCGGCTCAACAAGATTGGGGACGGATTGTTCGATGCGGAAGAAGGAACCGCTTTTAAATT
>LJUD01000162.1 GCA_001304035.1 bacterium SM23_31
CTGTTCAACAAGCAGGGGTTATTTGCCGTTATGTCGTCAATTACCCGGCGGGTTGGTTCCCATCTTTCCTGTTTCTTCACGCCGGCTTTATCAGCGCCCAGCGCCCATTCTTCATAGGCGCCCCATAAACCTCCGGTGACCCATTCTCCGTCGTCAAGTATTCCAACTACCCGCTCCATTTCTTTTTTCAGACCTTCATCATCGGACACTTTCATCAAATTCGCATCATTAATGAGAGCGCCCGCGCTGCCAAAATGGACGTGACTGTCGATAAAACCCGGCAGTACGAACTTTCCCTTCAGGTCAATTACCTTTGTGTTAGCTCCAATATACGCATCGGCATCGCTGTCATCCTCTAATACAGCGGTGATTTTATTGCCGTTAATAACCACAGCCGATGCCCACGGCATGCTCTCCTCCATGGTATAAACTTCACCGTTTCGCAATACAATGTCCCCCTGCGCTTTTAAATCAGCAGACAACAGCGCCACACAAACAAACAATACTATCAGAATTACTGCTCCACGCATAAACGCCTCCTTTATTCTTAAAACATCTAATTGTTATGACAATGATGCAAAACAACAAAAATAAGACAAATTCTAAGCAATAATTAATTTTTCCAAGCTAATTTACGGGAAATAAAATGGTGGAAAATGAAGTGTTTTTAAGTTTTGCTGCGCTCTTTTTTTAATTCTACAGCAATATTCAGTATCAAGTTACTTATTTCGCCATATTATGTCAAGAAAAATTTAACGGGTGTTTATTCAACTTAGAGAGCACAATACTTATTTCTTGATATTTATTCTTTTACAAATCGCCAGTAGAGGTGAAGCATTATTGATGAAAGAAAAATCCGATTTCTCAGTTAAAGGCTGATACGCCTATGGCGGAAAAAGAATTATTCAAAAATGCTTCGCCCCTACTGCTATTTAAAAAGGATGCTTCCGGGATTGATGACGAGAGATTTTGGGGCGTTAAAATTTGTAAATCCGCCAATAATAGAATAATTCGTACCGAGGTCCTGTACCTTTACCAGTCTGAAATTTTCTGCAAACCAGACAATTCCGTCAATTACGTTTATATCAACAGCCCACGGCTGTGTGTAACCGGGAATTACAAAATGAAATCCCGCATCAATATCGATGTTATATGATTCTCCCTCTTTAACAGGAAGAGTAAATATATCGGAAAATATTTTGATGACCTCGTTTTCTCCTGTATTGGTAACCCAGCACGAACCGTCCAGCTTATTAACAGCCAATCCCCTCGGATTAAGCAATCCCCCGATAACAAATTCGAAAGGAAAAGAGCCGCTTTTATTGATCCTTACAACTCTATGGTTACCCGTATCAGCGATCCAGCAATTTCCTGTTTGCTGATTAACTTCAAGAGCTTCCGGATTCGAATAATTTCCGAACTGTGTATCATACCTGACCGGCATTCCGGCTATTAAATCGAGATTATATCCGTTTGGTACCTGTGGTTCAAGAAGAATTATCCGGTCATTTCCTGTATCTGCAATCCAGATATCTCCATTCAACTGATAAACGTCTATTGACTGGGGGTCTGAAAATCCCGATAATTTGTTTAAGATTGTTCCGTTGTGGGAGATTTCTACCACCTGATTGGAATCCCCCATTGTCGTAACCCATGCATTTCCATTAGCCCTGAGAGCAATGTCTGTAGGGCGGTCGAGTCCTGTTACCTCAAACAGTTCTTCTCCACCGGATGATAATTTTACGACCCGGTTCCCACCCCAATCTGCAATCCAGAGCGTTCGATCGGCGATATTCAGCGCCAATCCCTGGGGACGGTTAAACCCGGATTTCCGCAGTAATTGTGTGCCGTTAGATGCAAATTTAACAACCTGGTCATTGAACGTATCGGATATCCAGATGCTTCCTAATTCCTGAAATACATTAATGACAATTTCGCTTGTTGTAAAATCATTATTATCATCTGTTACCGTTACTTTAATAGAAACGTTCGATACGGTTGTCGATGCTTTCCATGTGACTTCGTTACCGGTCACACTTCCAATAAATTCACCGCCGGCAGCTTCCCAATTATACATTAATTGACCGCCGTCAGGATCGGACGCGGTTGCCGTGATTGTTATTATGTTCCCTACTAAAACATTGGTCTGCGTTGCTGTAATCAAGGAAATAACCGGAATCTGGTTTTGTACCGTAATAACAGTGCTGTCATAATTGAATGCATCAAAAATATCGTTTACCCGCAATGCAATTCGTGCCCGCCCGGATGAATCGGGTGCATTCCAGACTGCAGAATCCAGGGACGTGAAGGTAAAGTTTCCCTTATCAGAAATCCACAAGAAAATGATACTATCTCCATCAGCATCTTTGACATCTGCTTTAATTGTTATGGATTCAAGAAAATTTACGTTTTTTTTGGAAGGTGTTAAGCTGAGAATTACAGGTGCATTGTTAACCGGCTCCGCCGTCTTTTTACAGTTAATATATAGTAACATACCTCCCGTAAAGATTAAAAAGCAGAGCCGTATTAAGCGTAACATTTTTTTCATGATTAAAAAATTCTCTCGCAAAAGCCCACTGCGAAGCGGTTACCGGTTTTACGCTGTATGCGTTTTCCTAAGTTTTAAAGCAAGGCGTACTTCTTCTTCTCCCAAATGAAGTTTCCCGGCGATTTCCGGCGGACTCAGCCTTTGGTCAGCCATCCGGTAAATCCGTTCATATAAGGCACCCTTTATGGAGGAATTACCATTGTCAGGATTAAATCCGAGCGCAATTTTTACCTCTTCGGTACTCATGGACAATTCCCGCGCTATCTCCCAGATTTCCCAGTTTTGTTCAGCTAACTGCCTGACAGCCTCGCATTTATCTTTTGATGAATTTTGCGAAACGACATTTTCCCTGAACTTTTTAATTAAATTTATTGATTCCGAGTCATACGGCAGCCGGTCGTTTTCCTTAAATGCGGTTTCAATTTTTTGCGTATGTTCTTCTCCGCCGTAGGCGGATCCGCCTCTAACTGATACAACAGGAACTTCTTCACGCCTTTCACCTTGCGAAGAATACCTTTCGGTTTTAGAAGGAGTCTGTTGATTTAGTGATTCGGTTTTTGCATATAACGCGGATAATTTTCTGGCAAACCTTTGAACATCTTTTATATGTTTTTCATTAACAAATTTTTCTTTATTTGTATTGGAAGAGCGCAGAACCGGTCTATTCCGCCGCAGGAGATTTCTCCTCCGGCTGGCAGAAATATGTAATTTGCCTCCATTTTTTTTCTGTTTATATGACAATTTATAAAGTTTTATAAGTTTACGAATCAGCATAAATATAATAAATGCCAGAAATCCGACAATGATATACAATCCAATCAGAATGTAGAATTCGGTACCGCTTTTTCGCAATAAATCCTGCAAACCCATCATCACACCTGATTTAGTATTGCTGCTCCGGGAAGAAGATACCTCTGCCGGCAGCCCGCCCGTTATTACCGCAGCTGGAGTTACGTGATCTTGATTACTATCACCGTTGCCGTTATTCTCCTGCACCGTATCTCCTTCCGGCATCAAATTCTTCGAGTCAGCGTCAGCCTCTGCGGAAGATGATAGACCGTCGGTATTTTCGATTGCGTAAGCTCCATTATTTGATTGACTGAGCAAATGCTTTGCATTACTCCGGTGTAACAGGATTTTCTCGTCATCCGGCTTAAGTTCAAGCGCTTTTTCATACTGTTTCACAGCTTTGGCGTATTCACCACGCAACTCATAAGCATTTCCACGCTGTAACAACGTCTCGACATCCGGTTCCCGGGCTGACAGATACACATCCAGATAGAGTTTGCTTTTAGTGTCAAGTGTGAAATCTTTTACGTTAAAATCTCTCGTTGTCGTAATGTTAAGCCGTAATCCCTTATCCGTATTTGTTAGCTCTGCATGGTTGATAATATAATTACGCAATTCGTTAAGCTTGAACCGTTTCGGATTCGTATCGGAAACATTCGGGAGGAGAACGCTGATAGTATTATCTTCCCAATCTTTAATTACAGAGTACTGTATCGGCTGGGAAAGATCAATAACGATTCTGGTTTTCTCTCCGGTAAAATCATGAGAGACATCCACCAGTTTCACCTGTCCCGGCACATCAATAACCATAATTCCGGTCATCAATATCATCAACGCCATCAAGACTAAATATTTACCAAGTTCTCTCATTGGTATTCCTTCAAAAGATCAGACTTAGTCTGACAAATTAAAAACCGAAACACAGTATCCCGCTCAGCGGGATAAACGTTTAAGGTGCTTACTCTATTTCACGCAGACGGCGGTCAATGCGATAATTTTCCCCGAGTACTCGGGATTGCATTCTCACCAGCCAATAATGTCAGCAGTTCAAGCTCCTGATTAGTAAATTCCTGCTTCGGTTTGGATGTATACAGAACAAAAACTGCATATTCTTTTCCACGAAAAATCAAAGGTATTATTACAAAATTCCGTTCCTGTCCCTGTCTACTTTCGCCGCTTATTGTTTCAAAGTCTTCTATAACCACGGCTCTCTTTTCTTCAATAATCCAGTCAATTATTCCTTCTTCCAGAAATCCGGAAATTTTTTGTTTCATTTTTTGACCGGTTCTTTTTGAAACTGACGAAATTTTACCCGTATTCCGGTCAATCAGATAAATATCACTTTCTTCAAATGGAATTATCTTTTTTGCATATTCCTGTAATGCGGAAATGATTTTCCCGAATTTATGAGAGTGTCTCATTGCCTTGGCCGCCACCCGTAAAGAGAGTGATTCTACCGTATTTTTTTAATCATTATTATAATGTTGCAAATTCATTGCCAGACTATAGTATTTTTACAAGTTCGTCTGCCGGCAGTATAAAACAAGTATTTTCTTCTAAAGATCAGCCTCCGGCTGAAAAGATCAGACTTTGTCTGAAATTCTGCGACCCTTTTTACATTTGACCGGGTGGGCGTAATTTTCCCGATTTATACTGTCATTCGGCATAAATTTCCCGTATAATTTTCTATATCTCTTGTTGAATTCTGCGTTACATGAGCCGGAATACGATATGAAACTGCTTCAAAATTCGCAAATAGACATGAACAGGCAGGAATACCTGTTTTACTATCAAATTTATAACTGGCACGGACGTTCTTGTCTGTGCACGGAGCGCCTGATATTTAATTGAAACGGTGAATTATGCAACACTCTCACATATAAACACGCACTCGTGCTGATTTTCCCTGGATAAGATTGACAAATGTTTCAGCCTTTTCCATTTCTAAAGCCACTGCCTCTGCATAGTAACGAAAATCAATGTGGTCGTTGGTATATTTTAGATTCAGTAAAGGCAGGGTCGGTTCACTCAACTCCGGAAGGATATTATCTCCTGAATATCCTATACGGCAGTATTTACAAAGAAAATCAGCAAATTGAATTATAGCAGCGAGTTGAGGATTTACGGGAGCTTCTTCCGGGGAATGATGATATTCTATTACCTCTACTAACTGTGCGGGAAGGTTCCATCTTTCGACAAGCCATTTCCCTATCACAGGATGATCCAAGCCCAGCACATATATTTCCGCCTGGCGAAAACTTTCATCTTTTGTGCGGATTCTCTCCATAATCGCTGAGAATTCTTTAGGGAAGTACTGGTTAAGGATAAGTTTGCCGATATCGTGGAGCAGACCGGCAACAAACGCCTCGCCGGAAATGCGGTAATTAAGCCGGCGCGCAAGCATCTTTGCGGTAACGCCACAGGCAATAGAATGCTCCCAGAAACGGCTCATGTCGAAAGAAGAATCACTGCTTCGTTTTTTGAAACGACCGATAATCGATACACTGAGACCGAGGTCTTTAATCGTGTCAAAACCGAGCACTACAATAGCAAGATTGACGGTTGCGATCCTGCGGGGAAAACCGTAAAATGCGGAATTTGCGAGTTTGAGTATTTTTGCGGTAAGTACCTGGTCGGTTGAGATAAGCTTAGTAAGCCGTGAGGCAGAGGTTCGAGGGTCATCAATAAGTTCGACCATCTTTGCGATGATAGTCGGCAGTGCAGGCAAGCTGAGAACATTCTGCGCTATTCGCTTAATGCGTTCGTTCTGATACTGCTTAATCACTCTGTATGGATAGTTTTCGGTTTTATACTATTTTATTTAGACGTACTATATTCGGATATCAATGCGTTTTGTAGAGCTTTCGGTATCTTTCTGTTGTTTATCTGCTGCTTTAATCTCTTGTTCCTGCTGCCGTTTTTTCCTTTTTTTCCGTTGTTCCTCTTTTTTTTCCTTTTCCAGTTGTACTTTAGCGCCTTCCGTCTGGGGAGTGGACTGCGTTTCCTGCATTTTCTGGTCTGCAGCCTGCTGCTGAACAGTATTAGCCTGGCGCTGCTCGTGATCCACCTGAGTCTGACGAGTTTGATAAGAGCGCTCTACCGCAGGGGTCTGCGTATGTACGGTCTGAAAATCGACATTTCTCATAGACGTTCCTCCCGAAGCGCAACCGGGTTACAGCGTATGATCACGCTTTATTTGGAGAAGACTATTTTTAAAACATTTTGGTTATCTAATTATTAAACGCTGACAAAGTCCAATAAGTGCCAATTAAATAGCTTTTAGCTTTTAGCTTTTAGCTTTTAGCTGATAACTTGCATAACATCGTTAACACTTTTAATTGGACGTAAGTGATTTTGAAACACTCCCAAAATTGTTTGTAAGGAGTGTTTCAAAATCATTGGTATTATTAAATTTAATTAACATTTTTACTTTATCATAAGTGAAAATTTTATATTAACTTACGTGTCCTAAAAAGTGTAAACGATGTTATGCTATGTAACAATTAGCTATTAGCTATTAGCTTTTAGACTTTGGAAATCACTTTGCTCTTTACATTTTACATTTTGCATTTATATATCGCGTTCTTCAGTCATGTTATACTTTCAAATTAAACTAATTTACTGAAGAGCCAAAATTATTACTACTCCTTTATTGATTCTTTCAATTTTCCACGCAAGCTCAATATTGTTTTAGTATGAATCTGAGAGATGCGCGATTCGGATAACTGCAGCACCTGCCCAATTTCTTTTA
>LJUD01000163.1 GCA_001304035.1 bacterium SM23_31
TCAAGACCAAGACCAAAGATCGAATAACCAAGAATCCCGATTAAAAAGACAACAGGAATAAGTGAAATGAACAGGCTGGGCGTGGTACGGGCTTTTTCTGACATCGTCTTCCTTTCCATATTTTTTATAAATCATAAAAATATCTTTTATTAATCATAAAGTCAATATAAAATCACGAAAAAGTTATTTATATTTCCACTTGACCAAGTGAAAGAATATTATTATATTTTGTAATCATACCTTTATGCACTTCATTAATCTGATTTTGCAGCCCTAAAGGAATCCATACCAATTTTGAAGAAGGAGGTTTAATATGGAGCCAGCACGCATTCGTTATTACAGATTATTTTTTGTCTGCACACTGTTTTACCTAATGCTTGCAGTACAATCTTTTGCACAAGTCGAGAGCAAAAAGCCTTTTACGGTTGATGATGTGCTCGATCTCAAATCATTTAGTATCCAGAGTATTACCGATGACGGACGGTATATTGCCGGTACAATAGGCATCCGGAGGGACAGGCTTGGCGTCGACCATCTGCGGTATGGAGACCCCACATACATGTCGCTTTCACTTAATGAAGTAGTCATTCTCGATACCGAAACAAAAGAAATGTATGAAATATTCAAAGAAAAGGTTCAGACACGTTCTTTATCCTGGTCGCCCGACGGTAAAACGCTTGCTTTTTTCCTGCGAAAAGGCGATGAATATTTTCTGCACACCTACGACCGTGAGAAGAACAAAGTAAATGAAGTCAAACTGAAAACAGACAAATCGATAGCATCAAATTCCATGCTGGAATGGCGTCCTGACGGCAGCGGTATTGTGATCACCTTGAGAGATACCGGTTGGAGTGAAAAATCCCGGAAAGCATTCCTTGAACTTACCGAAGGCCCGATTATTGTAAGGAATTCAAAAAATCCGTTTCTTGCATGGGATGAAGTCCGTGCACGGTCTTCTTTACAGATTCCCGCCGTTGTCGACATTAAAAGCAGAGAAGTCAAGGAACTGCTCCCCGAGTCACGGACAGGAAGCATCCGGCAATCTGAAGACGGGAAGTTTATAACATATACGGAGACTTACCCGATAAAAACCGTCTACACAAGAAGCGGCGGCTCGGAGTATGCACTGTTTATGCTCGATCTTGAGAAAGGTGTGCCGGACACACTCCGCAAAAAAAGCACCGAACGCTTCTCTCCGAACTGGAACAGCAATGGGGATATATACACATACGCTGAAAAGGGAGACGTTTTTCTTAAATCGGTTTTTGATGAGATAGAGGAAAAGGGAAGGAATCTGACAGAAGAGTACAGAACACAGGTAAGCGAGGACGACACGACGAAGCTCCGCTATTCGATGATGCGCTGGAACGACGATGATTCCAAGATGCTGCTCAGCTCACAAAAAGGCTACCATCTGCTCGACGTCGAGTCAGGTGATATGGAGCTGGTGTACGAACTTCCCGAAGACACGGAAGAAGCGCCTACCTTGCGTGTCACGTATTGGAGCCCCGATGACAGGTACTTGTACATGACCTACGCGGCGAAAGACAAATGGGAACGCGGCGTGATGAAATATGACCTGCAAACTCAACAAATGGAAGAACTCGTGAAAGACAGCAATATCTACGGCGGGCTGCGGTTCACTAAAGACGGTGAAAAGATATTTTACAACTTTTCCAACGGAGATTTGCCGGACATTTTATACATGACGGATAAGAATTTTTCTGAGAGAACCTTATTAGCCGACCTTAATCCCTGGATCAATGATAGAACGACCACACGTAGCGAACTCATAAAGTATCTGGACGTTGACGGTAATGAACTTTACGGTATCCTCTATTATCCCGTCAACTACGAGCCCGGGAAAAAATACCCGCTCGTGTGCGAAATTTACGAGACGTTCTTCAATAACGGCTGGAATAATAACATGAACTTAATTACGAACGCGGGATTTTTCGGATTTCGCCCCTCGGTAAAATTGGAAGAGGGTTTTCCGGGTGAAGCATGGCTCAAAGGCGTAACAGCAGGCATAAACAAGCTGATTGAGCGTGGTCTGGTCGATGAAGACAAACTCGGTGTTCACGGCACAAGCTACGGCGGATACGCTACCAATCTGCTTATAACGCAAACTGATAGATTCGCTGCTGCGATCAATATTTCGGGGAAAGTCAATATAATCAGTTTTCTTGGTGACAGCCCGAAAATCGGCATACGCAACTATTCTGCAGCGGAACGCGGACAGGACCGCATCGGGGCAACACTGTGGGAACAGCCGCAAAAATACCTGGCACATACTGCTATATTGTATGCCGACAGGATTGAGACTCCACTGCTGATGTTGACCGGCGAAGGCGACTGGAACGTTCCGGTAACAAATCAGAGAGAAATGTATTATGCTTTGCGAAGGCTGGATAAAGAAGTAGAATGGGTGCATTATATGAGAGGCGGTCACGGTGCGGGCGCAGCCAGCACCGTTGAGGATTTCCACGACCACTGGAACCGCATTATCGGCTGGTATCAAAAATATTTTGACAAGGTTGATGAAGAGAGGGAAAAAGAGAAGAAATAAACGGTAGGCTGAATTAATACAATTGTAAAGATTTAGTCATCTGATTTTGCTCTTTGTCCAGCTTAGCGGGATAATTTATACCTGTTTGTGAAAACATAGCCGTTAACATATGTGTTCTACCGAGTATTAGGGATAACTATGGGATATTAACCTCTCCCTTGAGGGAGAGGTTAAGGGTAAGGGTGAAAAATTACCCCCGCATACTACGGGGACAAATAACTAAATCTATACATACAATTGAACATTCCGGAAAATTATAAAAGTAAAACAATTTAAAATAGGAGGTTACAATGTTTTTTAAACGATTTACCGTTGTATTAATGGTAGTTCTGCTGGCAGCTTTAACTGTAAATGCACGGCAAATAGACGTCAGCCGGATGACCGAAGACCAGATTGTAGCGTACGCAAAGAGAATTCACGAAAAGGCGCTCACGCTCGACACGCACGTTGACATTCCCGGTGGAAGCTACGCAACACCTGCACGCGATCCCGGCAGCGAAGATTATAGAGCCAAATGTACGCTGCCAAAAATGGAAAAAGGCGGCTTGGACGGCGTATTTTTAGCGGTATTTGTTGGACAGGGAGCGCTCGATGAGGAAGGCTACAGAAATGCATACGAATCCGCAATGGGAAAATTTGATGCTGTTCACCGGCTTACGGGATTCATGTATCCTGAACGGTGCGAACTTGCCGTAACACCCGACGAAGTGGAACGCATTGCAAAAACCGGCAAAAGGGTTATCATGATCGGCATAGAAAACGGGTATCCGATTGGAATGGATCTGTCAAATGTTGAATGGTTCTACAAGCTCGGCACCAGGTACATTACCTTGAGCCACTCCGGTCATAGCCAGATATGCGATTCCTCCGGCCCACGGGAACCACTGCATAATGGGATGAGCGAATTTGGCAAACAAGTTGTTGCAGAAATGAACAGGCTGGGCATCATGGCAGACGTTTCCCATATTGCCGAAAAATCATACTGGGATCTCATAGAAATTACAAAGGCTCCGATAATAGCATCTCATTCGGGCTGCAGGGCGTTGACCGACGTCGGTAGAAATCTTACCGATGATCAATTACGGGCGCTTGCGAAAAACGGCGGAGTAATCCAGATAGTGGCGCTCGCCGATTATTTACGCAAAGTAACACCCGGACGCGATGAAGCAATAGAAGCCCTTAATGCAGAATTTAATCTTCCTGCCGGAAGGGCTGCGCGGAGAGCTTTACAGGAACTAACGGAGGAAAAACTTGCGGAATACAATGCAAAGATGGAGGAAATTAATGAGAAATACCCGGAAATCCCTACAGACGTAAAAGTCTATGTCGACCACATCGACCATGCCGTTGAAGTTACCGGAATCAATCACGTAGGTATCGGTACCGATTTTGACGGCGGAGGCGGTGTTCCCGGCTTTAACGATCATTCCGAAGCGCTCAATGTTACCGTTGAACTTGTCCGGCGTGGGTATTCCGAAGAGGATATTATTAAAATCTGGGGTGGTAATCTCCTGCGGGTATGGCGCGAAGTTGAAAAAGTAGCTGCAGAACTGCAAAAAGGTGATAAAAACTAAACGCAAAGAAGTACGAATGGCGAATTACGAATGTTGGATTAAAAAAAGTCCCCCTTTGAAGGGAGATTAATAACGAAAGTCCCAAGGGAATGGTTTACACTGCGGGAGGGGTATAATGTAGGGATTCAATATATTGAATCCCTACTCTCTTTATGCATAACCAGGTTTTTTTCTTGAAACCATTTGTTGACAATCTCCGTTAATTCCTGGGTAAGAACACTCCGGGTTGGCTGAATATGTTTTGTTTGAAACCAAACCAGTTCTTTAGGCTGTTTGGCTTTTTCAAAAAGCTTTTGAACCGATTCCTGGGGAATTTTTTCATCATTACTCCCGTTAACCATTAAAAGAAAGCGGGGAGAAATCCTGTGAACATACCGTAGCGGTTCAACAGGCAGTATGAGGAGTTCCGCAAAAAATCCTACTGCATTCCGCAAAAATCGTGGACCCCATGGGAAATTTTCTGCAACCAACATAGATATATCCCCACCCCCATAGAGCGAAGCAACAGCTCTTACACGAGGGTCAAGAGCGCCGGATACCACGACAAAGTATGCACCAAAACTGACGCCGGTCGTAAATATTTGATCCTTATTCACCTCAGGCAGAGTTTCCAAATAATCTACCATCATTAAAACCGCACCTACGGTATTAAACGCTGCCTCCCTGATTGCCGGAATTTGTTTAATAAATTCCAGAGCGGAAATGCCTTTCTTTTTACCCTCATAGGGATAGTCCATACTCATGAAGACAAAATCCTGTGTCAGTTCAGTTTCACCAACAAGGTTAATGACCTCCCTGCCCGTATTAAGCCCGCCAAGAAGTATCATAACCGGTGAAGACCGTCTGTGCGCAGGGATACGCAGGTAGCAATGCAATTCAGACAGTTTTCTGCTTTTTAAGGTTACACTGTAAACAAAACTAACCGAGTCGCTGGAAATAAGTGATATCTCGGATGATTGCATGGGTGAATAATGTGCAAGTAAGTTGCTTGTGTGGTCCTTTTTGTAGTAAAAATAGGTGTATGCTGCGGAAATCACTATCAGGAAAATAATAACACACAACAATACAAGGCAAGCTTTCCTGTAAGAAAATTTTTTCATAGTTCTAAATTAATGGAACAAAGTTTAAAATTTAAGATGAATAATATACAATGTAAAATATAAAACGTAAAAATTCAAATCCATATTATATAATTTCGCATTCTACAATAATTATTTAATATACTATCAAAACTTTGGCAAATTTTAAATTTATACTATTTATCAGAAAATGTCAAAGATAACGCCCCGAGTACTCGGGGCGGCTACCGGTTATATTTTTTTTATTACCTATAAATGGCAGCCGCATCCACGAAGATTCGTGGATGCGCTTGATTTTGCCAAAGTACTGTTACAAAAATTCATTTATATTTAATATTTAAATACTATACTGCTATTTTTTTTCTGAGGTGTAGCTTGTTTTTATTATCATACTCATTGGCATACTAACAATTTCATTAGTAGCCGGATTCACCATTTCTATATTTCCCGTTATGGTCTGTGAAATTGTACCTTCCTTCATCCAGCCGGTTTCCTCAGAAATAACATGAGTACCTTTCTTAATTCCGTTCATGTTGACATTCACATCCATCTCGCCGCTTGCAAAGGGCAAAGCGCCGCCCGGTTTAGCCTTAATAGTACCGTTTATTTCAACAGTACTCATGCCGTCGGAACGGGCTTTAAGCGTATAAGTGTCGGTTAAATCGAATGTTAAGAAACCGCCGGCAGAGATTGCGGTATTCTTTGTCCAGGTATCTCCAATTCGAACCGGATTCTCCGGAAAAATTTCGAATATGCCTGCCGCAGACTGACGGATGGAATTTTCATCAAGCAATCCTTCAAAAGACATAGCTCCTCCGGCTCCGGCTGCAGACATAACACCTGAAAATATCTCCTTCAGTCCCTGTACTTCTTCAACATGACCGTTGGAAGCAAGTTTCATATTGTAACTTTTGCCCACCATAGCTGCAAACACTTTTACTGCCGGATCAGTGGGTGTTGTCTGTTTTTGTGAGTCGTATTCTAAAGATTGTTCTGCTCCCGGCGCGCCTGTCATACTCATTTTAAACGCTAAATCTTTGAACGTTACACTCATTGTCGCAATTTGATCACTACTCAAGTCTTCAACGTAATATTCAGATCCAAATGTAATACTTGTGTTCATATCCATTGCCATGCCCATTATATCCATTGACATAGTCTGTTCAGTTACAGTAGGCAAGTAATATCTGTCACCTTTTTTCAACTTAAACTTGAAACTCACTGCATCCTGTTGGTGGGCATTAACAGACGTGATGCCTGCAAACAAAAACAGCAGTGAAAAACAGAGATATTTACATCGTTGAAATCCCATGGCATCCTCCTCACATTGTTTTTTATAGAATTATAATCTAAAATAAATTAAACGCAACCCTGTGCACCCGGGGCCGTGCATATTACTATTTATTTAATTTTTATACTCTCCAGTTTTATTACCTTCCACCTGCATCCAGGTCGTTAAAATGGAGGAAAGCATTGAAGACCAGGGCATACGAACCCTGTGTTTCGCCGCGCCTGAATGGATCTATGCTGAACATCAAGGAATGACCTTCACCCATTTTAGCAGTTACTACCGCAGGTGCACCGGCAAGCTCTTCACCGTTGCGGATGCCGCCGCTTATCAGCAGGTCTTGTGTATTGGGATTAAACCGGAAAATGGTTCTGTACCCACCAGCTCCGGCACCGCCTCGACCCCCCAAAAAACCTCCGCCTCTTCCCGGTGGCTGAGTCTGAACTTGCTGCTGAGCTTGTGCCTGAGCCTGCGCAGCTCTTTGCCTGGCCTGTGCTTGTCCTCCGGCGCCACCAGGCGGCTGTCCCTGAGTTCTCGGACGCCCCTGGACGATATCT
>LJUD01000164.1 GCA_001304035.1 bacterium SM23_31
ACGCTCATTCCGCATTCCCTGCACAATCCCCACCCCATAATACCATATTCCCGTAGCTTAATTCAAAACCTATTTTGCGACACGAACTAAAAATTGCGCGGATACTATAGTTTTATACGAAAACGAGAATACGGTAAAACCGATATTGCACACGATAATGCCGGGCACAGGCACCACAGGTATGCCGGAAGAATATTTTGGTACAATACAGTGGGCATTAACTCCTGAACGAAGAGTTATGTATGTGTCCCCCCATGAAGATGAACACAACGAACAGGAAACTTCACGTTTTACTATTCATGTAATTTCACTCGATACATTTGAAGATTTCAAAATATATCAAGAATATACGCCGGTCTTAGTTCCTGAAGATTTTAAAGAGACATTCATTAATTCTGAAAAAGACGACATCAAGAGGAGGGCGCAAAGAGACAGAATCTCTGCTATCGTCATGAGCAACTACGAAAAGAATGTAAGTATATATAAGGCGCTAAAGTATTTTCCTTCTATTTACATCGTCCGTATGGATCGAAATTATGCATTTTTGTTTACTGCAGACAGAACGAATAAAACTCGAATGAGAAGTGAAAATCTATTCGCCTATGTAGTCGACCTGAACACCGGCGAAAGTACTTCTGTAGCTAAATTTACTTTTATTCCGTACGTAATTATGAACGGATATGCATACTGGATTAGGAGCGGTCGTGACATTTTCCCTACCATCGAAAAGTACAAAATAGACCCGGCAGTGTATGGGAAGTGATGTTAAGCAGGTTAAATTTTTAAGGAGGACAATGAAATGAAAATCTCTCGTGTTTCAATTCTCGTTCTTTTATTGTTCTTTAATTGCAGTTCTGATATTGATGTTCCGACTGTTGAAATGCCGCCGCTGACTGATGTTCTTACATTCGAAGTGTCGTTCGGGGATGAAAAAACCATTGATAAAGATGAGTTTCTACTGGCAAAACCAAGAAGTATGGACGTCAATATAAAAGGCGACATTTATGTTTTCGACGAATGGAAGTTTAAAATCTTCGACAACAAAGGAAGACCGAAGAAAATATTCGGTGGTTATGGCCAGGGGACCCAGGAATTTAGTAAAATTGTAGAACACATTGAAATTTCACCTGAAGGATTTCTTACTGTATTGGAACGCGGATATTACAATTTATTTTCACCGGATAACAGCTTTATTGAAAAAAAGAATATGGCTTTTGATGAAACACTCATACAGATTAAAAATGAATATAATGTAGTTTTCGATCGAAGATGCCAGATCAGCGCCCTGAATGAACAGGAATTTATAATTCAGGCAAGTACTGTTTCTATGATGAACTTCCAAAAACTCGAGAAAGAAAAAGACTTTGATTATCTGTTTTATGTGAATTCCGGTAATATAAAAATTCTGGCTAAATATGATATTGTTAATACCGTTATTACCATTGAAGGCGGAGGGGGCAGCTTCACCTCTCAAGACAGAGATATTGGCAGACTGGTTTATTCACTTTTGCCGGATAAAAGAGTTGCCTATTCAAACTCGGCTATTGATATCGATATAAAAAATAATGAAGGTGTTCTGACATTATATACAGTTGATCTGGGAGGTCTTGAAAAAAGAGAAATTTATTATAAATACACTCCTCAGAAAATCCCGCAATCAATTATTGATCGTTTTGAAAGCCGTGGAAAAAATCATGATAAGAGAGTTGCAAATATGTTAAGAGAACATATGTATCTGCCTCCTTTTAACCGTCTTATCACAGATGGGAAATACATTATCCTTGGAATCCTAATACGTGAAGAAGATGGGGGTGTTAAAGATGGGGAAATTTGTGTAATACTCGATTCGGAAAATGGGAAAACACTTCAAAAAGCCATATTTCCATCTATGTCAGGAATTTTTAATAATGGATATTATTATAACTTAAAAGTATCAGCAGACGAATTCCCCGTCATCGAAAAGTACAAAATAGACCCGGCGGTGTATGGGAAGTGATAGAAAAAATAGATTAAACACTCTTTGTATCAATCAAAGAATTTTGACATTCCAGTATAAAAAAATTACGGGGTGTTATCATGAAGGCACAACTATACTTCATAAAATGCATATCGTTTATTTACCTGTCTTTTTTTCTTTGGTTTTTTAATTGCAGTTCTGATATTGATGTTCAGACTGTGGAAGTTGAGCCATTGACCAATGTGCTGACGTTGGAATGGACTTTTGGCGGGGAGTATGATACCCACAAGGAAGAATACCTGCTGGCGGAGCCGCGGGGTATTGCAGCGAACGATAAAGGAGATATTTTTATTGGGGATGAACTTAGTATAAAGGTATTTGATAAAAACGGCAATGAAAAAAGAATTATCGGTAGACGAGGTCAGGGACCGGGAGAATTTACAAGTTTTATGGGTATTGCCTGGCCAAAACTTTATATTAGTCCGGAAGGATTTTTTACAGTTTTGGAACAAAGCGATACCTACCATGTATTCTCTCCGGAATATCTATTTCTTATCAAGAGGAATTTACGCAATAACCTAAAATTAAAATCATTGTTTGAGGATTTCAATTTATTTCCAGATCCAAGAGTCAATGATTTGATTTCAGTAAATGAAAACGAAATAATTTTCACCATAAGTACTGACGATGAAAATAAAAGAAGGGGACTCGATGCTCAGCGGTACGATTTATTTGTTTATGAAAATTCAGATACTATGTTTGCTATAAAAAAATTACTAAGCACAAGCTTTATACCTTTACCTCGTGGTGGTATGGGTTCTAATGACTTTAGATGGTATTTATTGCCGGATCGCAGATTGATTTACACACACAACGGTTACGATAAACAAATGAATAAGTCGGAATCACGCTATATTTTGCATATACTTTCTCTTGATACGTTTCAAGAAACACACATTTCGCACACCTATATTCCAATTGCCTTCTCTGATTCACTTATAAATTCTTTTAACTGGGACAGAACCCCGGAGGAGAAAAGAGATGCCAAAATCATCAGGGAACACTATAAAAAAGTAAAATACTTTGATCCAATACAAAAAATAATTGCTGACGATAATTATGTTTTCGTTTTCACCTATCAAAAGAATGACAAAGGAGAATTTCTTTGTGATATAATAGATACTACCACTGAAAGATATTTACGATCAGTTTATTTTCCTCAATGGGTAGCACGTTTTAGTTACCTCGACCAAATAACAATTAAAGTTGGTTATGTTTACCGGATGAAAGCACCAAGAGATGAGTTCGCTGAAGTACACAAATACAAAATCGACCCGGCGGTGTATGGGAAGTGATGGGGATCCATAAAATAAACATCGTATTATATGCTTTAAAAAGCCCACACGGGCAATTTATCGATAATACATAATTGGGTTAGGGTATATGGAAATAAAACACAGATTAATTTACATACTATTACCAGTGTTTCTTATTGCGGGATGTAGCCAGCAGGGTGATAAAACCTATACTGAAGAGGTGATAGAAGGTATCAGGTACATCCATAACCATGCTCCGCTATGGGGAGATGAGACAAAAGTTGAACTTGAATTTGTAATGCAAATAGGTGACAATGAATCGGAAGATGAAAGGTATACTTTTAGGTCTCCCTCATTCGTCTCCGAAGATCGTGATCGGAATATATATATTGTTGAACGCTATCCAAACAACAGAGTCAAGAAATATACTTCCAATGGTATATACCTTAACACTTTTGAAGTAACGGTTTATGATATCGGAATTGATACTGGGCTTGAAAGTATTTGTATCGATAACAACGGCAACCTTAATGTGTGCATTTCACCACCTATTGCAGGAATGGCATCCGAACTTGTTACTCTCGACCAGACAGGAAAGGAAACAAACCGAATTACTTTTGAATGGAAACTTACAACGGAATATTTTGTGCTGAAAAATGGAAATATTGTCAGTGAAGAAAGACGCGATTCCACTCTATTTTCAATGCATGACAAGGATGGAAAATTCCTTTTTGCGTTTGGGAAACGGAGAATTTATGAAGATAAATCATTTACAGGTCATCGTAATTATTTCACAATTGATAAAGATGATAACATTTATATGGTATACGGAAGTCAAAATCGTCTGGAAAAGTACAACGCTGAGGGAAAACTGCTTTTTAATTCGGACAGAAAACTTGATTATGAAGAGACAATTGAAGGTAAAATAAAGTATAATAGACCGGATTATAACAGGTTTTCCAGGAGTATCGGTGTCGACTATAAGGGGCGTATCTGGACTGTTACATATCTGAAACAACCCGATTTCGAACCTGGAAAAGAATCTGAGGGTATACGAAAATTAGAGATATTTAATTCTGAAGGAATACTTCTTGGTTATACTGATGTTCCGGATTGCTTTGATTTTTTATTCCACATTTATCAGGATCACATATACTTCACTAACATTGACACTGATTGTGTCTATGTGTATAAAATAGTCGAGAAATAAATACGTTTTCGACCCGGCGGTGTATGGGAAGTGATGTAAAGAATATATATCATAAAAGGTGAGTAAATGGATCTGGTGGTAAAAGTAAAAGAAATCAAAGGTCATTGTCCTGTTTATAAGCCGGGTGATACATTCAAACTTGAAGATGGATACCGGCTTGTTACAAAAATACCGCTTTGTATGCATTCTCTCGCATCGTTACTCCCGCATTACAATGCACTTCGGGTTTCCGAACCGGATAAATGGGGATTGGCTGGAAAGGATGATAAAACCAAAGCATACGTTCAATGCCTGGATGCATCATCATACACTGACGGTGGTACGGTAATATTCGAAATAAGCAGGATTAACGAGTGATAGTATTACGTCAATTTAATATTGACGTGACACAAATGGTTGCATTGCATTTAAAAGGTAACACGGTATTTGAATTTAAAGTCAAAGTTTTTTAATTATTTCATCAGATATTGAGCTTAATTCACCTATTTTACTTTCAATTTTCTCTAATCTGTTATTCATTTCCGTCATGCTCTTGATTACTTCATCAGAATCTTCTCTGACTGCAACAATTATTTCCGCTTTTAATATTCTGATTGTTTCAGTAAAGTAATTCGGATTAAATTTGCAATCTTCCATTTTCACATACTCCAATAAAATTAATATCCGCGCTTTTTAGAATTTGAGCCTGTATGCTAAATATCACTAAATACATTCAGTTTTGCAAGTGTTTTTTATCAAATGTAATAGATATAAACAGAGCAGTAAATGGAAGTTACAAAGTTTCGGGGATTGGGAAGTTGAAAATAAAAGTCAGAGCATGCCTCTTCCGGAAAAAGGCTAACTCACATTAACTCTGACTGTCGTTACGGTTGGAAAGTGAAATCCGATTTTACCTGATTAACATCATTTTCTTAACTGCCGAAAATTCGCCAGCCTGGATACGGAATATATAAGTACCCGAGCTTACTTTTTGACCTGTACCGTCCGTTCCATCCCATATAATCTTAAAAACTCCGGAAGGTAAATTCTCCGAAATTAATGTTTTTACTAATTGGCCCGTTATATTGTATATTTTCAATGTTACAAAAGACGACCTGGGGATTTGGAATGTAATTGTTGTTTCCGGATTAAATGGATTCGGATAGTTTTGATACAAATTAAATCCACCCGGAATATACCTCTCCGGTTCAACCACAGCTGTTATTAACTCTTCATTTCTGGTTGTAATCGCCCACAAAGAAAAGTGGTCTACAGTTAAGGTGATTGTATTATTGATATTATCAATAGTAACGGGAACTGAATGCCATATAAAGCCTCTTGCATCGGTAGAGTCATAAAAACACACAGCAAGGCTGTCTTCATCGATACCCAGTATGTTGAGCAGGCTGTCTGAATAACTAAAGGTTACCTCAGCGGAAAAGTAGTCAACATCTAAAGAAATACAAAAATAAATTATACCTTTATTAAAAGCCGGAACATCGGGAAAACTGTCTGCAATATCGGTATACTGGGTGACAGTTAAAGTTTTATTAGCAACATCACCGCTTGTGAAATCAAGCATCAAAGAAGAAGTTGGACCGAAATTGAGAGTAATACAGGATGTGTCTTCAGGAAATTTAATAATTATTGGTTCATTTGTTTGCCAAATTTTCTCCTGTACCGTAATATTCCAGGTAATATCGGCAAATACATTGCCATCCGTAACAGCGGCTTTGATAGAATGTGTGCCTTTTGAGCCCAAAGGGAAATGTATCAATGCAGTCATTGTACTATCCGACATCATGCCGGACAATATTGAGACATCGTCGTAATACCACGCATAGTAAATCGCCGCGCCGTTATAATTTTCAACTATTATCGAAAATTCAACTGAATCATACTCGGTTATCACCGTATCTAATTCCGGAGAATATGCAGTTATCGCTAATACTCTAACAACATTGTTCACGGTTAACAGGAAAGATTCATTATCTTCGCCGCCCTTACCATCTTCAACCCTCACAGAAACAGTATATTCGCCCGATTGCTCGAAATCAGGCGTCCAGTTAATCTCTCCCGAACTCGTATCTATTGTCATTCCAACTGGTGCGGTAGTTAAAGAATAAGTCAAAGTATCACCGTCAGCGTCAGAAGCGTATACCTGTCTTGTAAATGTATCCCCCTCGTTCATTGTCGTATCTGTCATGGTAGTGATAACAGGGGCTCTGTTAACATTGATTACCGTTAACAGGAACGACTCAGTATCTTCACCACCCTTACCATCTTCAACCTTCACAGAAACAGTATATTCACCCGACTGCTCGAAACCGGGCGTCCAGTTAATCTCTCCCGAACTCGAATCTATTGTCATTCCTACCGGTGCGGTAGTTAGAAAATAAGTCAAAGTATCACCGTCAGAGTCAGACGCGTATACCTGTCTCGTAAATGTATCCCCCTCGTCCATTGTAGTGTCTGTCATGGCAGTTATAACAGGGGCTCTATTAATATTTATTACCGTTAACAGGAACGAATCATTATCTTCACCGCCCTTGCCATCTTCAACCCTCACAGAAACAGTATATTCACCCGACTGCTCGAAACC
>LJUD01000165.1 GCA_001304035.1 bacterium SM23_31
GGTTGCATGGTAATGAATAATAATCTTGGTAGTAAATCGTTAAAAGGCACAATTTACTCCTTTTTTGGGGTACTTAGTCAAACTATAAACAACGAATAAAAATCATGGATGTTAAAAAAGAGGTTTTAGAGGCTGAAAAGAGAATAAGGAAGCATATACGGGAAACACCCGTTGAATTTTCGCCTTATCTCGGTCAATTGGGAAATTGTCAGGTCTGCCTCAAGCTTGAAAATTTGCAAATATCGGGTTCTTTTAAGCTGAGAGGAGCGATGAATAAAATACTTTCTCTGAGCAAAAATGAACTTGAAAGAGGTATTGTCACCGCATCAACGGGGAATCACGGTGCCGCAGTTGCTTTTACATTAAAGAAATTCGGAGTGAAGGGAACGATTTTTCTGCCCGAAAACACACCTCAAGTAAAAATCGAAGCATTACTTTTATATGGGGCAGATATAAAGCATTATGGAAACGACTGCCTTGATACTGAGCTTTTTGCTCGTGAAACTGCAAAAAAAAATAACCGGGTGTACATCCCTGCCTATAACGACCCAAAGGCTGTAGGCGGTCAGGGAACAATCGGAATGGAATTAGCGAGGCAGATTAAGAAAATAGACACTGTTCTTGTGCCGGTCGGCGGAGGCTCATGTATATCCGGAATAGCAGGATATTTGAAATCGATAGATAAAAATATTGAAATAATCGGCTGCCAGCCTGAAAACTCTGCTGTTATGTATGAATCGATTAAAGCCGGCAGGATTATAGAAATGGAATCAAAACCTACAATTTCGGATGGAACAGCCGGCGGAATCGAACAAGAATCCATAACTTTTGACATCTGTAAAAATTGTGTTGATGATTACATTCTTACCACTGAAGACGAAATCAAAAGAGGGATTAGACTTATTTTGGAAAAACATCATATGCTAATTGAAGGTTCGGCAGCCCTTCAGGTCGCTTCCTTTATCAAGGCAAAAGAAAGATTTAAAAATAAAAACGTTATTTTAATAATAAGCGGTGCAAAAATTGGCATTGACACATTGAAAACAGTTTTATGTGAATGAGAATAAAGAGACAGTTATTTAACCTGTTGGTGTACGTATTGTTATTCAAAGGCTGATTTTGATATATGAACGATGTTCACGTTAAGATACTGCATACGATGGCTGAATTCAACGAATTTGTTGAGCTTCAGAAGATAGTCTGGCGGCTGAAAGATTATGGAGATTGTATCCCCAATCACGTTATGCTTGCGGTGAGAGAAAGCGGCGGGATTGTTCTCGGAGCATATCATAAAGGGGAAATGGTTGGATTTACACTTATATTATCAGCATACTCGAAGAAAGAAGGATATTACCATCATTCGCACATTATGGGGATTCATCCCGAATGGCAGAATAAAGGAATCGGGTATGTACTTAAAAAAGAGCATTATCAAAAGGCAATCTCTTTGGGCGTGAAAAAGGTTACATGGACCTATGATCCGCTTCTGGGCAGTAATGCTAACTTAAATATTTCCAAACTTGGGGGTATCGTTAGAAAATATAAAATCGATGTATACGGAGAATTTATGGGTGGCAGTGATCTTGTTTCCGGAATTCCATCCGACCGGTTCTGGTTAGAGTGGTATATTGATACGAATAGAGTTACCGAACGGATGAAGAGCGGGTATAAATCTGCAAACCGCCAGCCGCAATTAAAGATCGAGCCGGTTAATCTCTTAAATAAAACAAGCGGTAATTTACAGCAAATGCGTTCATTTGCAATGGATAAAAACGCTGCCCGGATATTTATAGAAATTCCGTCAAATTTTCAGGCTATTTACGATTCCCGTAAAGACCTTGCCGTAGACTGGCGTTTGAAATCCAGGGAAATGTTTACTGCATATTTTCAATCGGGATTTATCGTAGCAGATTTTTTTAGAGTATCGTCAAGTGAAGGTTATAGAAACTTTTACATGTTGGAGAAGAATTTTAAACTTAATTAAGAAAGATGAAAATTGAACGGATAGAACTTCATGTTGTAAGTATCCCGCTTAAGCATTTTTTTGAGACAAGTTTCGGCAGGGTCGAGCGGGAGGTGCATATTATTGTCAAAATGTACGGTGAAGGACTTGTAGGGTACGGGGAATCTGCCGTAATGACAGATCCTTCTTACAGTTATGAAACGATTGAAACAGTATGGCACATTCAAAAAGATTTTTTAATACCCGCTTTGCTTCATAAAGATATTGAAGATATTGAGTCATTTATGCGTATGGTTAGCACGGTTCGAGGGCATCATTTCGCAAAATGCGGTCTGGAAGGCGCATACTGGCATCTTTGTGCACTGCAAAAGGGAGAACCGCTGTATAAAATGTGGAACGGCACACGGAAAACAATTCAGTCCGGGGTAAGCGTCGGTATTCAAAATTCAATAGATGACTTGTTGTCCCGTATTAAACAATTTCTCGATGAAGGCTATAAACGGATAAAGATAAAAATTAAACCCGGTTGGGATGTTGATGTTGTCAGGGCTGTGCGAAAACAATTTGGAAATATCCCGTTGATGGTCGATGCAAACGCAGCTTACACGCCGGATGATATTTCTGTTTTTGAAGCATTGGATGAATATCACCTTATGATGATAGAGCAGCCGCTGCATTTTGCAGACCTTACCGACCATGCCGAACTCCAGAAGAAACTTAAAACTCCAATCTGTTTGGATGAGAGCATCAGCGGTCTTAGAACGGCAAAAGCGGCATTGGCGCTCGGAAGCTGCCGTGTCATAAATATTAAACCGGGAAGGGTAGGCGGATACTACCAGGCAAAAAAAATCCATGATCTCTGCCACGGGGCAAACATACCAGTCTGGTGCGGAGGAATGCTGGAATTTGGTATCGGGCGGGCATTCAATGTTTCGCTCTGTTCACTGCCGAATTTTCGCTTTCCGGGCGATGTTTCTTCAAGCAGCAGGTATTTCCACGAGGATATTATTTCGCCTCCTATTGAATTTTCTCATGGTGAGTTGACAATACCGGATGAGCCCGGTTTCGGATTCCAACCCGATGATAATCTTATTAAAAAATACTCACAAAGGTCATATATTGCCCCTGAATAAATATCATTGCGCAAAGCCGTTACGAGTGGTTCATTCGGGGCAAAGCTTGCTCTTATAATGAAAATAAAAGTAAGATTTTTTGCAATCTGCCGTGAACTGGCGGGAACCGATATCGCTGAGTTAGAATTGCCCAAAAATGCCGATAAGCAGTTACTCTGGAATGAGTTGTATAAATTATACCCGGATTTGAGCGCTGTTTCAGCACATGTAGCCCTTGCCGTTAATGATGAATATTCAGCAGGAGATTTTACATTGCATGACGGCGATGAAATAAGCCTGATTCCCCCTGTGAGCGGTGGTTAATATGTTCATTGTTTCAGAAAAACAGATTGTTTCAAAAGAGCTTATTAAAGCTGTTGAGAATCCTGAAGCAGGGGCAATTGCGACGTTTACCGGTGTAGTACGCAATAATGATGACGGAAAAACGGTACTCCGGATGGAATATGAAGCTCATAAAGAGATGGCAGAAAAGCTACTGGCGGAACTTGGAGAAGAAATTAAAAACAAATTCCCCATAATTGCGATTGCGATGCAGCACCGGGTAGGAATGCTGGAAATCGGGGAATCAAGCGTTATGATGGCTGTTTCTGCGGCACATCGTGTCGATGCTTTTAACGCATGCAGGTATGCTATTGATAAGATAAAAACTACCCTGCCGGTCTGGAAAAAAGAATATTTTGAAAATGGCTCAAATTGGGTAAAAGGGACTCCTGTATACACTTAATTTGATAAAAACGTTATGATTGCAGCAATTATACTCGCTGCAGGCGAGTCTAAAAGAATGAACGATTCCCCCAAAGCAAATCTCTTAATAAGGGGTAAAACATTTCTGACTGCGATAGTTGAAGTTATGCACAGTGCCGGAATTAACCGGATCTATGTTGTTCTGGGTAAAGATGCCGAGAGTATAAAAGGGAAAAATCCAAATCTCGGTGTTACCTATGTGATCAACAAAGAATATCAAAAAGGTCAGTTGAGTTCGATTCAAGCAGTACTTGAAGTAATTCCCAAAACAATAGACAGTTTAATTATTCACCTTGTCGACCACCCGCTCATAAATGTGTCTACGGTGCAAGCCCTGATTAAAGCCCGCAGGGCTGAAAAAGCGCCGATTGTAATTCCGACATATTGTAAAAAACGGGGGCATCCCGTGCTGTTCGGCAGTGAGGTTTTTAAACAGCTTATGGAAGCACCGATGGACGTTGGAGCCCGGGCAGTAGTCCGGGATAATCGAGATGTATTATACGAAATTGAAACCGAAGATGCCGGAATCGTGGTTAATATTAATACACCGGAAGATTATGCCAGATGGTGTAATAAAAATACATAAGATATCGGGTGGTTTTTTAAACGTTTAAAAGCCGACTGTTTTTGTCGGTTTTAATAAAATATAAAATGCTTATTTATTGTTTATTGGACGGCAATTTTGTATTTTTATTTGATTTTAATATAAATTTTGCAGATATTAGTGTTAATTGTTGAAGAGAGTTAAACTAAGGAGGTATAACCAGATGGCTTATATGATAACCGATGAATGTATCGCTTGTGATGCTTGTTTACCAGAGTGTCCGAACGAAGCTATTTCTGAAGGCGACCCGATTTATGTTGTTGATTGGGAGAAATGCACGGAATGTGAAGGGCACTTCGACGAGCCTCAGTGTGCAAGTGTGTGCCCGGTAGATGATTGCTGCGTACCCGATCCGGATCATCCGAAATAATCTGAAGCTTTAAAAAATGGTTCTAATGTATCGGGTAAAATTTGCATAATCAGCTTACTGTAAGTAAGTTATAAAAGCATTCATGATTAACTAAGAATGTGCTGCTTATTTTCCTTGTTATAATCATATTTCGAGCAGGGTGGTACATTTTTGTATATAATACTGAAAACTGATTAGCGTTTCTATATTATATACATTAGCGTTTTATATTTTTAGTAATAAGGGCTTATTACCAAGCCCTTTTTACTTTTTTAGAGCCGAATGTTGAATAATTACTTGTTTTACTTGTACTGAAATTAAAATAACATAATAGTAAATTTATAATGCTGATATGTTTTCTAAAATTGATGTTAATTGCAAATGTACGAGGTGCATCATGAAAAATCTATTTAAAATTCGCACACTGTTTTTTACACTTATTTGTGTTTTTGCATGGCTGCCGCTTCTCACCGGGGACTATGCGCAGGGGCAGTATCTTCATCTTCAGAAAAAAAATCCTACAATCGAGGAGATGGTAAGCAAAATTTCACTTGATGAAGTGGTGCGGATGCATGATATTTTTGTTTCATTTGTAAATATGAACACCTTTTCGGACACGGTATCAAACACCCGTGGAGTTGGTGCCTGCCGAAGATGGATTTACAGTGAATTCGAAAAATTCAGCAAAGCAAGCGGCGGTCGATTACAGGTATATTATGATAATTTTGAAGTAAATATTCCAGACCGGGAAAACCTTCAAGAATTGTGGGGAGATAGCGAAAAATTGCGCATAGCTAATGTTGTTGCGTTGTTGCCGGGTAAAACAGACAACATTCGCTTTATTATAAATGGGCACTATGATACCAGGGCAAGCAGCGGTTATGATATTACTTCGCCTGCCCCTGGGGCAAACGACGACGGCAGTGGAACAGTCATTACGATGGAGTTGGCGCGGGTTTTAAGCCAGTATGAATTTGACCATACTCTTATGTTTGTTGCCAATATTGGTGAAGAACAGGGATTGTACGGTGCTACCCATATGGCTCAGAATGCTGTTGACGAGGGCTGGGAAATAGGCGGTGTAATAGCTGACGATATTATAGGAAATATTATTGGAGGTAACGGCATCATAAATGATTCCGCTGCACGAGTTTTTTCTCAGGACCCGGTCGATTCAAAAAGCAGGCACTGGGCACGGTATTGTAAATTTATCGGCGAACCGTATGCGCCTGAACTGAAACTAAATTTAGTGTTTCGCCTTGACCGGTATGGGCGCGGCGGTGACCAAAGAGCGTTTGTCCAGCGCGGATTTCCCGGTATCCGTTTTACCGAATTGAACGAATATTTCGCTCATCAACACGGTGTTAATGTCGACCTTGTGGAATTTATGTCAAGGGAGTATGTGACCAAGGTAGCGCGTATCCAGGCTGCAATTATGGCATCTGCCGGTTTGGCGCCGCGCCCGGTTACTATGATGAATCCAAGCAGGGACAGGAGCGATTATTCTACCCGGCTGAGGTGGACACATCAAACCGTTGAAACCGACGTAGCCGGATACCGGATTTTTATCCGTAAAACCGATTCGGGTTACTGGCAGGAGATTATCGATGTGGGCATGCCGGAGAAGCAAACCACTACGACCGGCAGGGGAGAAGACCGCAGGGAAGTGGAAATGTATCAGGTAAACCTGATGCACCGGTCAATCGATGATTATATTTTTGGAATCGCCGCGTATGATAATCAAGGAAATATCGGAATCGTATCCACGTATGAGCAGCCGGAAAGAAACCAATAAAAGATAATACTCATTGTTGAGAAAAATTTTGGGTTTTAATTAGTTCCATCCATAAGCAGTAGGAATGCGCCGCGGCGCGTTCCTACGAATGTGGCGATTCCTCTTGTTTTTTACTTAATTATCACTATGAATCAAATTCCTACTATTTCAATTAAACAAGCATAGTACCATCATTGTTATCTTCCGGCAGTAAATCCGTTCAATCATGTTGTTTTTATGGTATAAGTCATCCGAAGCTTCGGGATTAACTTTTCTGCTGATTCCCCTATATTTTCTTAAAGCAATAAACTTGGAATGTCGATAAAAAGTAAAGAAGTATATACGTTTCCAAGTACCAAACGATATTGATTATGAAAAAAAATAAGCGGCTTGGACAAAGTTTAGCCGGGACTATCGGTCTTTTACTGCTT
>LJUD01000166.1 GCA_001304035.1 bacterium SM23_31
CTACGCTCATTCCGCATTCCCTGCACAATCCCCACCCCATAATACCATATTCCCGTAGCTTAATTCAAAACCTATTTTGCGACACGAACTAAAAATTGCGCGGAGACTTTGTCGCTTTTATTAATTCCATTAATAAATATACTTGGTTTTATAGGATAATGTTTTTTATTAAAGTTATAAACCGCTAAGTATGATCCTATTCTTATTTTGTCAAACCATATTAGAAGGGTATTAAATTCTATACTTGATAATGATTCTTCTCTCAATATTTTTTTGACTATAACACTTGCTTGATTTTCCATTTCTGAAAATTCTCCGTTACATTTATTACAAGCTGGAAACACAAATTTGTTAAATGCCAACTTCCTTTTTTCCCCACTATCCCAATTAATTCCAGCAATGATTTCTCTTTTTGGATCTCCAGTTAATTTAATTAACCAATCTGGAATAACATGCTCATTTGTTTTGTTTGTCGGATTTTTACCACAAAAGACGCAAAACTTTTCCATTATTATATTATTTTTGAAATTATTATATACTATTTATTATTTTTCTGATTGCATTCTATTTAATGTGTCTAGTACAATGATTTTTGCAATATTTGATAATTTAACGATAATATCAAAGTGATATTTATCATTAATAATTGGATATTCTTACACTTTTCTCTCTTATTCCACGTCTCCGAACATGGAAAGCACAATTCCAGAGGATACATTCTCTTAGATTACAAGACAACATTATGAGACGAAAAAGATATAAAATCATCCTGAATGACACTGTGCAATATTTCTCGATTTTCCACCTCACCGTCTCATCATTTCCATAATTGTATCGTGTACCAGCCGGCGGAAGTCATTAATTTTTTGGTTTGAGCGCGTGGGATGTACCCTATTTGTGAGCAGGATAACAAACATATCGCGCTCAGGGTCTATCCAGATTGAAGTGCCGGTAAATCCCGTATGCCCGTATGCGGTGTCGGTAAAATATATTCCGCTGGAGCCTCTTTCGGTGCGGATGCCCCATCCGAGAGCACGGCTGCTCTCGGGTATGAGCCCCTGTTCGGATATGAAAAGTTTCACTGTTGATGAACGTATTAACCGTTTTTCTCCGTAAATTCCCCCGTTCAGCAGCATCTGGCATAGTTTCGCAAGGTCCGAACCGGTTGAAAAAAGCCCCGCATGACCGGCAACTCCGCCGAACGCATACGCATTCTCATCGTGCACTTCCCCGCGAACAACCCTGCCCCTCCATGGATCGTCTTCGGTGGGTACTATACAGTCGAGTACGCTGTCCCGCTCAGCGGGATTAAAATATGTGTCCTTCATTTCAAGTGGTTCGAATATTTCCTCACGTGCCAGGACATCGAGCGGCTTCCCGGAGATACGCTCAAGAATGGTCGCCATAAGCATCATGCCTATGTCGCTGTATACGTATCGTGTCCCGGGTTCGTATTCTAAATCAGTCTGAAATATCCGTGTTAAAATTTCTTCCTTCCCCTTATAATCCTGGTAGAATCTCTCGAAAGCGGGCAGTCCTGAAGTATGAGTTAACAGGTTTCTCACGGTAAATTTACCGCCGTTTTTCATCTCCGGCAGGTATTTACTCACCGGGTCGTCCAGTTTAAACGATCCCCTGTCATAGAAAATCATGGAAAGGGTCGTTGTTGCCGTTACTTTTGTGACTGAAGCAAGATCGAATATGGATTCCGTCGTTACCGGTTCGGCGCCAGGGTCATAGGTCATGTTTCCGAATGCCCGGTTAAATAGTATCCTGCCTCCGCGCCCGGCAGTACAAACAATCGCCGGGGCAACCTTCTGTTCCACGCCGTTCTGCAGGACACTTGCAAGACTGTCGGAAAAATTTCTTGTAAATCCCGCTGTATACGGAGTAGTATCTCTAAGTACGCGTCCGGGAGTTTCAATATGAGCTATCATATCTTCGGTAATCCGTATGCCTTCCCCGAAGCTGTGCAGTTCGGGAATCGTTACGGGGAGTTTACCGGTAACCGCTTGCTGCCCTAAAATAGCCAGCGCAGCCGCTGTCTGGGATGATGGTGTGTAACTGTATGCACAAAGGTATGTTTCTATTTCGGGGAATTGCCGTAAAACGTAGGGACTGCCGAAGGCAATAACTATCACGGATTTTTCCGGATCTCCGCCGTACCCGGGTTCTCCTCCTGCGGAGAGGATTTGCTTGAAATAATCGGACTGCGTTTCATCGAGTGCAATATAGTCTTTTCGTGCACGCACGCGAACGAACATACCACAAATAATGAGTTCTGCTTCCTGCGCTTTTTGGAGAATCTCCTCCATTTCCTGGTCATTTGTCCGCAGGTCTATGGTGGCTGTACTTGCAGAACTCAAGTAGGATTGTATAGTGTTTTTAAAAGCACCGCCGGGGTCGTAATCCCGCTGAGCGGGATCGCTGGTAATCGTCAATACAAGCGTAGACGGCGCCGTTAGGGGATTAATAGGCACGCTGTTGTCTTTATTTCGTAACAGCGTTATCGAACGTGCCGCTGCTTCAACGGCAAGAGACTCGTGTTCGGGAAGACCAATTATATCGTAAATTTTAGTTACATCAACATACCGGTTTTTATCCAATCCCAGCCATTGTTTTGCTTTTAAGACTCTATGTACGGAGGCATCGATTCTCTCTTCGGAAATGACACCGCGCTTCACCGCATCCACGAGTCCGCGGAACGCTATTGAAGCATCCGGCGGAATAAGCACCATATCGGAACCCGCCTGCACGGTTTTAATAGCTGCATCTACTATGGAATATTCATTGGTAATTCCACCCATTCCCATTGCATCAGTTACAATTAAACCGTCATAATTAAGTTCCCCTCGCAGTAAATCCGTAAGAATATTTGATGACAGTGTGCTTGGAACGTTCTCTGCGTCAAGAGCGGGGATACTAATATGTGAAGTCATAATTGCTTTAACTCCGGCATTGATCGCTGTCCGGAAGGGGGGAAGTTCCACACTATTAAGCCGGTCTATATCCGAATTAATTACAGGCAAGCTGGAGTGGGAATCAACATCGGTGTCGCCGTGTCCGGGAAAATGTTTTGCCGTTGCTATAAGACCGTTGTCCTGGCACCCGTAAATGAAAGCTGCTCCAAGCCGTGATACAAGTACCGGGTCTTCACCGTAAGAACGAATATTTATGATAGGATTATCCGGATTGTTATTTACATCTACTACGGGTGCATAAGTCTGGTGAATACCGGCTGCCCGCGCTTCAATAGCTGTAATTTTACCGTAAAGATATGCCAGCGAATCCGACTGCGCCGCACCAAACGCCATGTTATACGGAAAGTGCACTCCTCCGGTTAACTGATTGCCAAGCCCCCGTTCGAGGTCGGATGCTATCAACAGCGGAATCTTCGCAAGCGACTGCATACGATTGGTCAAAACAGCAGCCTCAGCGACGTCTCCTCCAGCCAGGATAAAACCTGCCACATGATTGTGTGTAATCTCTTTCTCAATTCTTTCTTTGAAATAGGGCGATTCTTTATTTACAAAATTACCCGAATACCTGACCATGATGAGTTGTCCCACTTTTTCTTCAAGAGACAGCGATCCAGCGGTCTCCTCAACCCAGTCTACTGGAATTGGTTCTTGCATGATTGTTTTTTTACAGGAAAAATTGATCAAGAAACATAATAAAAGAGTCGATAGAATTTTAACACAATGACCACTATAAGTTTTTTTGATTCTCATATCTTTTTAAATTCCTCCAAACATAATTAAAGAATCTCTTTAAGATTACTCTGAAGTTCATCCAGAGTTTTGACTTGTGTGTGCTCCCTTGACGCATAGTATAATACCGACATATTGTTTTGATTCCATATCATATTCAACATAAGCCGTATATTTTCTCATGGTTTTTATTTAATTCTAATTTTATATACTGAATATAGGTCTGATGTAAATCGAACAAAATTATTGGAAAAAATAAAATATTGTTATTTAAATAATGAAAAATTGTGTTTTCATCAAGATATATAAAAATTAGATTTTTTTAATGGACACATAAGTAAAATGTTACAGAAGACTTTGAATTGCTAAATTTTGAAATTCACCACGATTTGAATCCATGAGGAAAATAAAAAAGTTGTTTTGTCTAGCCTCTTCGAAATAAGATAGGATAGTTTTGATCTGTTTAGAATTTAAATTATTGTAATTGGATAAAATTGTTATTATTTCCTCGTTGGACATACTACTATGGCAAAATTCCTTAATCTTCTCAGAGGTTAATCCAACAATTGGTTTATAATTAAGTGGTCTTGCATCGTGTACTAAGTCAGTAATGTTTGTAAAAAGTGCCATTTTGATAAAGCTGTCTTTTACATCATTTGCGCTAGGTATGAGCTTTTTGTCACTGTGTTTTTTTTCAAACAAGAAAATGGTATCACCAATAATTCTAAATTCGTCAACTGTAAGAAAATAGAAACCACCAAGGAAATTTTGCAAAGTAATGGTTGCTTTTCCCTCTATTAGACTTTCTTTAGGTTGAAGTGTTTGAAGTTCACGTTTCTGTGCCTCTGCCGCTAATTTTCTAGAAAGGTTTTTAAATTCTGAAACACTTTTTCTGACTGATTTTATTCGATTTGTAATCCCCTGTTCACTATGCATTCTCACACCGGTTTGTTTTGAAATTTCAGCATAAGCTTTTTGGCTTTTTTCTGCAACATTTAACAGTTGATCCATCTGTTTCAAGTTCCAATGCAATGCGCTAGATTGGTAATTCACTAATTCACTCATTTGTTCATAGATATAAACATAATCAAAAATCTGATTGGTAATTTTATTTTCAAAATTGAAATTTTTTGTTGCTATGCAGTAATATCCAATAATTACATAAACATTAAGTAAGCTCATTAACGAAATGGTATCCCACTGAATAAAATCACGATCGCCATCAAAGCCTTCATCTTTGACAAATGGTATAATCGTGACACGATTTTTTTTAATAAAGGTATCGTAAACTCTTGAATATGGGTAACTTCTAGTTCTTTTTGGTGAAACCCATTGGCTGAAACCAAATTCATTACCTCTAAACTTAAGTATTACGGTTGCTTTCTGAGCTAAAGCATTTTTTAGTAAATCTTTTTCATCAAAACAATTTAGATGTGTTACTAAAGTTGGTTTGTATTTTATCTCAGGAATAAATCCAATAAGATTTACTATCATTGATTATCCTTTGACAAAAGGTTTAATTGTGACTTTGATACCTGTTTATTTATTCGATTTATGGCATACTTAACATAATTTTCTTGAGTTTCAATGCCAATATGCCTACGTTCTAATTTCTCAGAAACTAAGTTTGTTTGACCGCTTCCGGTGAAAATATCTATAACAAGATCATTTTTATAAGAATAAAATTCAATCACTCGTCTCACAAGTTCTTCAGGAAATGGGCATGGATGCAGATTTAGTTGAGGTGCTACAGGTGCTATTTTCCATACATTTTTACTCATTTCACCTTGATAATTGCTCAAATTTATTTTATTTGCATGTTTTTCTTCTTTAGTACGAAAATGAAAAATGTTACTCTCATTTTTCGTACCCGCCGGTTTTTGAAAAACAAACACATATTCAGCAACTAAGCTAGGATAGTAGTAACCAGGGAATGGATGTTGCATTAAAACACCACTTCGTCGGTCTCTAGCAACTTCTTTTTCCCAAATTATATCTTCTTTAAATCTCCAGCCTATCTCTTCCATCCATCCAACAAAATGGAAAGGGAGAGCTACTCGAACACCATTCCATCCAACAGGTGCAATATTTACTACATTATGCCCACCAGGCACAATTATTCGATAAAGTTCTTTAAATCTATCCACAAGAAAAGTACGATAAAAATCATAAGATATTTCTTTTCGTTCCCAATATTTTATCTTTCCTTCTAACTTTTTTATGTGGTCTTCATAATTTATTGCATTATGATATGGTGGTGATGTAAGCGCCAATATGACAGAATCATCCGCAATAGTCTTCATAACTTCAAGGCAATCACCTTGGATAATTTCTCCATTACCTACTTTATGAACACGAATTTTATCTTTTGACCACCTAAGTCTTTGACCTAACTCTAAGGCAGAAATAATTTGCAATGCCTTTGCTTTTCCAATCCCCCGAAACTTAACCAGATCATCAACTGTCATTATTCCATTAAGATTTTCTCGAATGTACTCAACAATTTCTTTACTCAAATCAAATACATTTTTGTCCTTTGTGCCATTACCCAAGATGATTGCCATTAAATCGTTGGCACTCAATTGCTTAGGACTATTTAATTCCAATAATTTTTCTCTAGGTTTTTGTTTTTCATTGAGCATCTTTGGACCTCATTTTTTGTGGTTAGCTTTGGTGCAAAGTAAACTTACTAAATAGTAACAAGTATTTCAATATATTTTTTTAACCTAAAAGCTAACTATCTCAAATAATAAAAATACTAAAAATACGAAAATATATAGCTCTATTTATACAGAAGGTATTTTTGCCGTATATTTTTAAATTTTTCAATATCTTTTTCCCATTCTTTCAGGATAGCTTCGGGCTGACGGGCATCATTAATGGCAACACGGAATGATTCAATACCGATTAACCGCTCTAAGTATTTTCCCAGTTCGATTTCTTCGGGATAATGCTGCTTCAATGCAGAAAAAAGATAAACCATGATGCTCAGAGGACGTAATTGTTCCCTGTCGGTAATGATTAAATTCAATCCCTTAACTTCTTCATTCATATATTTTGGTCGTCCGGAAGCTCCCGGGATGTTGACCGGTGTATACGCCGTTGCATTAAAATAAATTCCCGGTAAGGCAAACTCATTCATTGTATCTGCAAGATTTTGATTGTCGATCCATGGAGCGCCAAAATGTTCGAATGGGTGCATTGTGCCGCGCCCTTCGGAAACGTTGAGCGCCTCGAACATGCACATCCCGGGATATATAATCGCAGTAGTTATCGAAGG
>LJUD01000004.1 GCA_001304035.1 bacterium SM23_31
TTTGTCCTCCTTACAGGCCATTTCTATTAGCTTGATAATAGAGAACCGCAATTACCGTGTCAATATCTAATGACACCCCCTTCTTCGGAGGTAACTAAATGGACAACTGTTGCTTTGTAGTTCATATTTCTCCACCCATGAGGGTAAAAATCATCAGCGTTATCGCTACTAAGATTACGCTGTAATAGTAAAGCCACGGTTCTTTAGTGCGATAGAAATAAAACAAAACGCCTACAGTCAATATAGCTCCGACTATATATGGCACGACTGGCAAGGAATACAACAGTATCCCAATAGTCACAAGGACTACGGCCGTTGGCACCGTCATAAAAATTGCCTTAATAAGTACTGGCAGCTTTGTGCGGAAAATAATCCACGAAATCAAAGCGATGATAATCACGAACAGAATATGTCTCGCTATGGGTAGCCACCGGGGTACAGACTCGAAGTCATCCGGTATAAAGAGACCGATAAATTGAAATACCAGATAGTTGAATAGAAAGGTAAGATTCAGCAGCACAAAGCCAAAAAACGCTACCGCCAGAGCTGATAGAATATTCTTGGTGTAAGGATGTCTAAATAGATTTCTGGTTCCCTTAATAGTTATGATATTTGGCTCCTTAACGATTTATTGTTTTCGAACTGGCGTCAGGATTAGAACACTGGCATAGGCATAAAAGGCGATATTTCAGATCATATCATACTATATAGGAAATCTAATATTATTTCCTATATGATGTCATGTTAGAATGTTGCATATATCATAGTATATCGGCGTTGCACCGACCAGGTAGTGATGGAGTGATAGTCCTGAAATGACACATATGGCTGATTTCTACCGTGTAAAGTTGATATCTAGTTTCTACAGAAACGGCTTGTTGCACAGGGTGTGGAAATGCCATGACATTAACAAGATTGACACCTGCGTTGTTCAGTAAAAATTAAGTCTTGGTCGAATGCTGAAAAATGACTCTAGGTGAAGGTTTAAGCCTCGACTTCTTGCCCACATCAAGGATATGGAACAAATATTTGAATTAGTAGCTGGTCTAACGCACGGGTGGATTCCAGATGGCAGCGTACATGACGAGAAAGGAGGGGTTGGGAGACTATCAAGTGGTATGCGGCGGTTGGCACCCCACTTTTTGTAGTCAACTCACGCCCAACCTAAGCCCTACATGCACATCGACGGTACAGTATATTGCGAAACAATAGAAATAGATGGCAAGAAGATCATAGAAGAGGAAAATGTATTCGTATAGCGTAGTTAACGCAAAATAAGAAAGGAGCATATAGACAATGGCAGAAGAAAAAAAGGACTTGGTCTACGATGTGGTCATTGATCATGAGCTTCATGGTGTCACAATAGAGCAGATTGCCTGGTGGGGGGCTAATATAGAGAAAGGCTACCCGCTATGGCACCCCGAGGATCATAAATCACACACTCCGTTCCCCACACGTCCCGGTGAATTCGCCGTCGCTAAGGAGAAGATGGGTGATGGTCCAGTTATGGAAATACGTCTCCCAACTGCAACAAAACTGGAGGATGTGGTTGATTTGCCCGTAGTCTACACCGATCTTGTTAACGTGGGAGGCCAACCTGACCCTGATGGAAAAGTTCGGAGTTACCTCACCCATCAATATGAAGCAACACTTTACGGAGTACGAGGGCGCTCCATTATGCATAGGGAAGAGGGCATGCCTCGCGAGTTTGCTGAAGCCTTCAGGAAGCATTGTGAAGAAGAAGTCGGGCGTTTCCCTGAGTTTCTACCGCAACTGTGGAAGATGTGGCAGGTCGTGAAGGACCCGGAAATTAATCGTCCTGCCCACATACGAGGCTTAAAGAAGCTGCCGAATGGTAAATGGGCTTATGAGATTAAGGATTAAAAATCGGAAGAAAGGAGATAAGATTCTGTATGGCTGCTAACATTAAATTTGACTTAGACCTTTGCAGTAGTTGCAAGACCTGCGTAGATGCCTGCTTTATTGACGTGATTCGCTGGGATGATAAGAAGGAACAACCATTTGCGGCCTATCCTGAGGATTGTGTCCTCTGTTTGGGTTGTGAAGAAGCTTGTCCCGCTCAGTGTATCGAGGTCTTACCTGCAGCTGTATCTGCTGCACCGCAATAGGTGTCTGGGGGTGTTTGTGTCAAGAGTGACACAAGCCTCTGCACGAATTGCGGAATAAACGCAGAAGTTTGCTTGTTAAATTCAATCTAAATACTTGTTGTGAAATCAAGGAGGATTAGAATGACCAAACTGGAAGATCTTGGAGAAGTTATCTCCACAGACGTCCTGGTTGCCGGGAGTGGCATTGCTGGTTTTCCGGCGGCTATAAAAGCAAAAGAGACATCCCCGGAAAAGGATGTTCTCATCGTCGACAAAGCAACCGTCGGCTGGGCAGGACTGGCGCCTAAGGGAGGAGGGGTATTCTGGTGTATAGCGCCGGAAGATGATTTGGATAAATTTGTCGAATATCATGTAAAAAATATTGGGTATTATTTAAACGACCAGGAACTGTTATACCTGAATGCTAAAGAGACCTATGGGGCAGCTCAGCAGCTTGCCGAGTGGGGAGTAAAGGTTCAAAGGGATGCCCAGGGTAAGTTACTCACCGGGCATCTTTTAAGCTCTAGATGGTCTCATGCCGGCGCTGACCTGGATATGATTAGTTTGTTAAGTGCCAGGGCGCGCAAATCAGGAGTGAAGTTACTGAGCAAGGTGCAGATAGTGGAACTCCTGAAGGAGGGTAACCGCATTGTCGGCGCGGTTGGCTTCAATGTCATTGATGGCCGCTTTTACATTATTAAAGCTAAATCAACAATACTGGCTACCGGTGGCCTGAACCGTACGGCAGCGATGTTCACCCCACATTATGGTGAAGGCGTCGCCGCAGCCTACCAGGCCGGGGCTGAGATGAGAAACGCCGAGTTCGGGTTTCTCATCCATCCGCGAGTGAAAGGTGGCGGGAATATTCCCAATTTAGCTTTTAATATACACAATGCGGCAGGTGAGTATATGGCCGAAAAATATATGCCCGAGGTCTTAAAAGAGGAAATATATGATACGGCTATATTGACTCCGGCTTTCGTCGTTGGAGTATTTAACGAGATGAGAGAAGGGCCGATAAGAGTCGATATGTCTCGAACTGGTCCTGAAAGAGGTGGTCCACCCCCAGAGCTTAATTGGAACCGGCCTAAACAAACCAGTTATTTTACCCGCCTGCGTAAACTAAGTAAATATAGTCGGCCTGCCCCACCCAACCCAGAAGCAGAAATTGGATTAGCTGCCGGCTGCTCGCCTATAAGGGTAGATCATGAGATGAAAACCAGCCTTGAAGGTCTGTGGGCTATCGGAGACACCAGCTACAATGGTTCAGCCTGGGGAGGGGCGGTGTGTATGGCTCCCGGCAGGATGAGAGGCAGTCCCCTGATGATTGGACTACTGGGAGGATTAAGGTCAGGCCCGGCCGCCGCCCGCGCTGCCTCTCAGGCTGGTTCACCCCAGATTAACTATGATGAGGTTAAACGGCTGAAAGACGAGATGTTTGCTCCCCTGCAGAGCAGCCAGGGGCTTTTGCCTCAAGATGCTATTCAGGAATTGGATGGAATAGTCAGCCCGGTTGAAAATGGCTTTTCCAGGACCAAAGACCGCATGGAGAAGGTCCTCTCACGGATTCAGGGGGTGCGGCAGAAATGTTCCCAACTGTATGCAAAAGACAGCCACGGCCTGATGAAGTGTAATGAAGCGAAGAGCATGGCGGTCTGTCTTGAGATTGTCTTCAATGCAGCTTTGGCAAGAACGGAGAGCAGAGCGTATCACTACAGAGAGGACTATCCTGAGAGGGACGACAAGAACTGGCTCAAGTGGATAATAGTCAAACAGGAGGCAGGGAAAACAGTGCTTTCGACTGAGCCAGTACCTATAGACAAATATAAGTTCAAACCTTAAAGCAGCTTGGTAAAGCAGGGCGCGATTTTGCCTGCAGCAGCCGGAGTTCGACAATAAGTAAGGGCGTTATCTTGAGAAAGAAATATGTTTAACGCAAGGGGGTGAACTTGATGGATTTAATTAGTTTGGATACCGGCTTGATTTCCGGGACAAAGGTAACTGAAAAGGGGCAGGAAATCCGTATATTCAAGGGAATCCCCTATGCAGCTCCACCCATCGGGGACCTAAGATGGAAACCGCCGCAACCGGCGGCAACGTGGCCGGGTGTGCGAGAATGTACCAGATTCAGTATTCAAGCAGCTCAATACCGTGATATCCACGCACCCAGTAATATGCAGACAGTACCTTCGAGTGAAGACTGCCTCTACTTGAATGTCATGACACCAGCCAAGAGTGCAAACGACAAATTGCCGGTGATGGTCTGGCTTCATGGTGGCGGTCTCAGATATGGAAATGGAAATACCACTTTCTGTGATAATCTCGGGTTGCCCCTTCATGGCATTGTCCAAGTCAACTTGAACCACCGGCTAGGGGTGATGGGCCTTTTTGCACATCCTCTGCTTACTAGAGAATCACCAGAACATGTATCAGGCAACTATATGTTCCTCGATATGATTGCTGCTCTGGAATGGGTACGACGTAATATCTCCGGTTTCGGGGGCGATCCAAACAACGTTACTATCTTTGGTGAGTCCGGAGGCGGGCTGAAAGTTGCAGCTTTAATGGCTTCTCCGCTGGCAGGCGGCCTTTTCCATCGTGCCATCATCGAAAGCGGAGGGCGCGAGTTCGATACTGTAGCTCTCGAAAAAGTAGAGGCATTCGGAGATAAATTCTTCCACAAACTGGGGATCGATACCGTAGATCATCCCCTCGCCGCAGCCCGAAAAATACCATGGGAGACTATTATAGATAGCGACCAGGAACTAAACGTAGAACTGGGACCGAAATACGTATTTATGGGACCCTGGCATATTATACATGACGGTTTGTTTCTGCCGGACACGCTAGTAAATATGTTCCAGACTGGTCGCAGGAACCAGGTCCCCTACCTCATAGTAGCTAACAAGGGAGAACTGACTGGCCCGGGTTTCCTTATTGCCGATACGATGATCAAGGACTACTTGAGATTGCTGAACGGCCCCAGTACCGCCAATTCGCGTGGGTATGCGGCTATTTTCGATCAAGTGCCGGAAGGTAGAAAACGGGAAGGAGCGGTAGCGGCCCATGGCACGGAACTGTATTATGTATTCGGTGCGCTCGATAATGCCGAAACCTGGGCTAATAGTATGGGCGGGCGAACAGCTTCTGGGGCAAAATCGCCGATACCTGAAATATCCAATTCCGACAGGACGGTAGCCGAAAACATGCAGACAATATGGACACATTTCGCTAGGACGGGCAACCCCAGCATAAAAGGACTTATTGAATGGCCTGCCTGGGAACGTACTACCGACAAATATTTACTGATCACGGACCCTCTACAAATAAAGCAGGGGTATTCAGACCTTACAAAGATAGTACCGGACAGGTCACAACAGGTGATATAGGACGGGAGACAAGAAAGCGTTATACTAACGGGATTGAAGTTGTTTTAGATAATCTGAAGTAGTGGAGGTTGAAATGGAGAAACTATTAGCCAGTATCCGCCGTGAAGAATTTCCCCTTTGTATCGAGAAAGCTCGCCTCATTACGGAAGCGGTTAAACAAACGGAAGGCGAAACCGGAGTCATAAGGTACGCCAAGGTTTACTCATATATGCTGGAGAATATGCCCGTTCTGATTGACAAGGATGAGCTTTTTGTGGGCGAAGGGGCTAGCAAGCCCTGGGGTGCAGAGATCGATCCGTTTCTAGGTGTATGGAAAGAGGAAGAGATCAGGGGTGCGGTTGAGGATGGGATTATTTCAATTGAAGACAAAGACTGGCCCATGTTGAGAGAATTAGGTAAATACTGGGAGACCAGGTGTTCGGAGTACCTACAATCTAAAAGTATCGATGATAATATGTTTAAATACCTGCAAGTTGGCATCACTCTACCACCGATGAAAAAGAAAGATGAATTCAGGGGCGCATATGCCGGCAGCGGTCTCTGCCTCTCCTTCAATTTTACCGACTGCCATATGGACTTCGCCAGGTGGCTGGGCGGACTAAATACAATTATTCGCGAAGCTGAAGAAGAAATCCAGAGCACAGGGTCTCTCTCAAGAGATGATGCAGAGAAGAAAGCATTCCTGAGAGCTTCAATCATGATGCTTAAATCCATCATTGCCTTTGCCAGCAGATATGCAGATGAAGCCGAGAGACTGGCTGAGACTGAAAAAAAACCTTCACGGAAAGCGGAGCTGGAGAGAATAGCAGAAGCCTGCCGATGGGTTCCGGCAAATTCGCCCAAGAGCTTCTTTCAGGCAATGCAGTCTTTATGGTTCAACCAGATCCTATCCACACCCACTTCGACTCATAATCTCGGCAGATTCGATCAATATATGTACCCGTTCTATAAAAAAGACAGGGATGAATGGAAGATCAGTAACGAGGAAGTCCTTGCCCTGCTGTGTGAATTACGCATCAAATGCATGAAGCCCGAGAATATCAAGCTTTCACGGGCCAAGCGCTCGCAGCATGCTGGTTTCGCCAAATGGCGCAACATGACAATCGGGGGTGTCGACGCCAATGGAGAAGATGCGACCAACGAATTGACCTACCTGGTCCTGGAAGCAGCCAACCGACTGAGGACACCTCATCATACTATTACACTGAGAGTTCACGATGGGACTCCAGAAGATCTGCTGGTTAAGGCACTTGAAGTTGTGAAGACCGGTATCGGTATGCCGGCGTTAGCGATAGACAAATCTTTTATTGACTATATGACGTCTGGAGGAATCCCAATTCAGGATGCACGGAATTACCATCTAGCCGGCTGTGTTGACCCGGCCATTCCGGGAAAAACCAGCTTCCTGGCCGGTTTATTCTTTGTCGTGCCGAAGGTCCTGGAAATCTTCCTGAATGACGGTGTTGATCCCCGCACAGGTTTGGAGCTCGGTCCCTTCAAACCGAACGTTGAAAACTATGCGACATTTGACAAGTTCTATGATGCGTTCCTGCAATTCCTTGCCTTCTTCATTAAAGTATGGCATAAGCACAGTTTTGTCACACAAGGGCGTTCCAGAGAACTCCAAGGTTACCGTGATGTCGTGGATATCCTAGAGACTGCCTTGATGCACAATGGAATGAAGATAGGGAAACCCTTAATGAGAAGAGAGCCAGAGTTTCCTTACGATTTCAGGGCTGTGATGGTGCCGGTTGGTGGAATCAACGTAGCAGACTCGCTAGCGGCAATCAAGAAGTTGGTTTTCGACGACAAGAGGATCACCATGAAGCTTTTAAGACAAGCCCTGGCTGCCAACTGGGAGGGTCATGAGCATATTAGAAAGATGTGCCTGCAGGCGCCGAAGTACGGGAATGATATCGATTATGTTGACTCAATAGCCAGTGAATTATATAAGTTCATAATCGACGAGGAGGCAAAGCCTCTTTCACCCGACCGCCCTATGCGCGGAAGAATAAGAGGAATTGGTGGAGCATCAATATCGTCGATGTTTGCCGGCGGAACAATAATCGGAGCAACCCCTGATGGGAGGCTAGCTGGCACGACTCTGTCCGATGGAACGGTCTCCCCAGCACAGGGCCAAGACACCCACGGTCCTACGGCGATGCTTAGAAGCGCAGTCAAGATCGACCAGTCCCTATGTTCGTCAACACTACTCAACATGAAGTTACATCCATCATCTCTAACAACCCAAGAGGACTTGAAAAAGCTGGGTAACCTGATTATGACATATGCCGATATGGGAGGGAAATGGATTCAATTTAATGTTATCGGAAACGAACAATTACTCGATGCGCAGAAGAATCCCGATAAATACCGTGATCTGATAGTAAGAGTAGCTGGCTATAGTGCCTATTTTGTTGATCTGGGCAAAGGAGTTCAGGATGACATTATCAGACGCATGGAAGTGAGAGTTTAGTAGCCGCGGTCTCCTCCGTGGAATTGGAAAAATGGGGAACAAGACGGAGTTAGCAATGTTACAAGGAACGGTTTTTGACATTCAGACGTATTCCCTACATGATGGACCTGGCATACGTACAACGGTCTTTCTTAAAGGGTGTCCCTTAGCTTGCGTCTGGTGCCAGAATCCGGAGTCTCAACATCACCAACCTGAGGTGTTGTTATACCTGGAGAGATGTACAGGCTGTGGCCAATGTGTATCAGCTTGCCCCAGACAGGCTATCTGGATGGCAGACGGGAAATCGCATACAAAGAGAAATGTCTGTGAAGGCTGTGGCAAGTGTACAGAAATATGTCTGAATGCAGCCCGAATATTGAGCGGTCGTGTTTGGTCAGCCGAGGATGTTTTTACAGAAATTAAGAAAGATGAAGCCTTCTACAGAAGAAGTGGTGGTGGGATCACCCTCTCCGGGGGAGAACCTCTGGCTCAGGCTGAATTCTCTGCGGCTATCCTTTCGATGTGCAAGCAAGCCGGTCTGCACACTGCCATTGAGACAACTGGCATGGCCAGGTGGGAGACTCTTGAAAAGGTACTAAAGTATGTGGACCTGATATTGTACGATCTGAAGCATATGGATCCGAAGTCGCATCAAAAGTATACCGGCGCATCCAATGACCTGATTTTAAAGAATCTCAGACGGATTCGAAGGAATTATACTATCCCGATAGTAGCCCGAATACCCATTATCCCGGGCTACAATGCAGACTTGAAGAATATCGAAGATACTGCCAGGTTCATTGTTGACGAAATGGGATCGGACACCAAAGTAAACATACTGGCCTATCACCGATTGGGAGAGACAAAATACGACCGCCTCGAGAGAGATCAAAGTGGTGTTAGTATCACTCCACCCAATGCAGGTCAGATGGCAGACATCCAGAAGACCATTGAAGCTTTCGGCCTGACTGTTTTTATTGGCGGGTGAAACATTGCAATGATCTATTCCAAACTACGCTTCGCCATTAAAGAGTCCTGCGAGATTAAGATGGAGCCCAGTCTGGAAAGGGCAATGATACAAAAAAAGATTTGGGAGGATGTAAATGGCTGACAAATATGGACGTTTCTTCAAGGGTTATCAGGCAAAGCCGGAGGAGATTGAAAGAGGTCGTACCGGCATCGCCCGGGTAGATTACAATACCTTTAAAGGTTGTAACTTCTACTGGGTTCACTGGAATTTACCCAACGCTTCCGGGCACTCCACTCCCGATATGATTAGCGTAGGGCACCCTCCTCATACACATAAAGACGCTGAAATCCTGATGCTCATAGGCACCAACCCGGATGACCCGACGGACCTGGGGGCGGAAGTGGAACTACAGATGGGTGCCGAGCGGGAAAAGCACATCATGACGAAGTCTACCGTAGTTTTTATTCCTGCAAATGTGATACATTGCCCCTACATTATCAGGAGGACAGACAGGCCGTGGATCTTTGTGGAAATAAACCAGGGGCCGGTTCACACTGAAAAACTCTATCCGCAGATACTTACCGAAGAAGAAAGAAAACTGGTTGATTGGTCCAGATGGAAAGAAGAAGGTTACTAGCAGGCTGCCGTAATATCAGAATTCTATTGGTACCGGCGGAGTGATTATTAACCAGCACAATATTCCTAAACGTTGAGTAGCTTTAAGATAAATTGGTCACGTTTAGAGAAATGCACTTTTTTATCTGCCGTACTACATTCTTATATCTCCCTTATATCCTTGTTTTTTCCACTGACTCAATAGCGATTTCTATACTAGCAGGATCGCCAGACTAAATAATATTTACTAATCAACCCGCCGCTGGTCAGGACACGGTCACCGGTAACATATCTCGAAAGGCCGGATGCCATGAAGAAAATGACATCCGCAATTTTCCGTGGGTCGGTTACTCTCTTCATGGGAATCGTCGTGTCCAGTTTGGCGAAATATTCGTTTTTCGTTATGTCCATAAGTCTGATAAAATCGTGAAAGTCTGTACGCGTGATTCCCGGTAACACCGAATTGACGCAGATATTGTACTCCGCAACGTTGGTAGGCCAGCCATTCAGGGTGTTTGCCCAACATGTGGTACGAAGATGTTCAGAATCGGCAAAAATTCATCTTATCTAAAATACCTAACAGAATTAAGGGAGGGATTGGATGTTCCCAGTATCGTGATGTCAATCCCCCCTTTTTATTCTTCGAAGGTAACGAAATAAACTTATGTTGCTTTTTAAATTATCGTCTCTCCCTTTGTTTTTGATATAACCATTCTGAAAGTCTGAGTATTTTATGCAACTATAAGAAAGGAAAATATTCAAACTAAAAGCTCTCTATTAAAAAACCTATTATTGCCTAATATCATGAGAAATTTACATTGAAAAATAATTGTATTGGTATACAATCCTTAAGTTAACAAAATTATTTTATCTAAGCACCGAAACCAGACTTTCATGGCTTGCCATGCTTCTTCGGCGTTATCGAGCTTAGTATCAACGTGAGCAAAGCGTGTATTTCTGAAAGTGTTGACTTTTTCCAGGTCGGAGTAAAGGCTGGTTATAGCCTCACCGGAGAATACTTTGGCTACCTCGCGCCACACACCAGAAATGTTCCATCCACCATCCTGTGCATATTGAAGACAAAAAAGAAGCGTGCTAGTTTCTGTATCGGGCGTCCGAAAACCAGATTATGCTCCAAGTATCGCTGGTTTTTTTCCAAGAGAGATTTCTGTTTTACTGAAAGATTGCCTATATAAGGATTAAAATAATCCTGACGGCTAACGTGGTCACTCGGAATCATCGGACGTAGGTGTTTCTCAAGGATGCGTATAGAGTAATCATCAAATGGGCGTAACAAGGGTTGAAAGGTGTGGCTATAGTCCGGCATCTTGGAGCGTACCGCGTAATCAAGCAGTTGGACGGACTGACGCATCGTCTCTTATATTTCCGCTGGAGCTTTGGTTACTCCGGATTCTATAAGGACTTTTTGAAACAGGTCCTGTGCCTCTTTTTTGGCGGTTGCCTCTATGAGTGGCAGTTGCTGCTGCCCCGTCTCTGCTTCGTCTACGAGAGCCTTCAGAGAAGGCTCATAAGCCCGCGCCAGTTCAGCTACTGACGAAGGGGCACTCTGTTGGAAAAAGAGTATAGTCCTCGGGTTATCTTATTGTCAAAAATCCATTACATTGGGTATTTTTGATTTCATGGTGAGATTGAAGCCCTCTTACAGGAGCGGATGAACAAAATGAGTTAACGTGACTCAACAAAAATACACTAACCTTATGTAATAGTTAATGTCTCCCGGACACCCATCCTCTTCATATCTTCGAAGAGTCGTCTCGGTTCTGCCAGATGTCCCATCAGCCAGCGGCCTTCCCGTTTTGACCGGGTTATTAAACTGAGCCGACCTTGTTTCGAACACCGTCATGAATTGGTTAATCGCCTGTGTCAAAGAATACCTCTTGACGAAAAGCTTCAAGAGTATGTAGCTCATAAAACCGAGGGCTGCACCCCGGCACAGGTCCAAGAGGTTATTCATAGCATGATCATTGAAAAATCTGGTGAAGAATCTTGTTTTAACGGTTTCACCGAACAGGACGTTGACCATATAATCTCTTGCATTAATGGTAGAAACGGATCTCGCCTGGGCTTCTGCGTATCGTCAAATAATAATGGGAGCAGACCGGACCGGCAGATGCCGTGAGGGTAATTAAGTCTACAAAACTTTGTTTTATCCTGCCTTTTTGCTTTCTTTGGATTTATCATTAAGCTATAAGATGGAGGTGTCAAAATGAACTGCCCGATTTGCGGGAAAAACGTCTGGCAAAGGAAGGTGAAAACAACCAGACCTAACAAGCTCATAACTTATGCAGACAAGCAAGTGGTTACTTATGTTTGTCGTAATTGCGGTTATGAGAAGAAATCACCTGACGAAAATGAGTGAACTTGTGATCATTAGCAGGATGCAATAGGTACAACGAAAATATATGATATTTCTGAAATAGTAAATGGTCAATATATTGTCAAGATAAATCTACATGAATTGGGGATATCATACACGGAAATATCAAAATTTACAGAATGTTTTGATAAAAAATGGGGATATTACGAATTCAAAAAAGTAGGTTCCCTTGACAATCATATTCTAAAATACCGTTCTGAATCCATTTTCCCTTCTTTAGATAAGATTGATAGAGCGAAGAAGAAAGTAATGCTCATCTTTGGCAATCCTGCCATTAATAGTGTTATTAAGGGTATGTTCTTCTATCCACGACAAGATGGTCGACGTCATCAATTGTGGGGTAAGTTAGAAAAGGCTGATTTGCTGTCGAAAGAGGTCAGGAAAAATATCAACAACCGGAAAATTGAAGCAAGTAGAATAAGAGAGCGTGGCCTGCCCCCCGAAAACGATACCAGCTATAATATCGTAAAAAGGTATTGATAGGGCAATGGCGGAGGGAATATAATCAGGTACGACCTTATAGCGACATGGGGTACCGCCTCCGGCAGCTGAGGCTAAGTATGGGTATTACTTAAAAACTGGTATCAATATTGGGGGCAGGTCATTACCCATGACATGCTGAAAGACGACATTTATTACGTTATCGGTCCTTAGTTAAAAAGACGATAACAAATATGGCCAGATGAATACAAAAGCAAATGTAAAGAGAAGAGAAGTGATGAAAAACAAAGTAACGCTAACATGCCTCAACCCATATGGAGAAAAGTCCAAAAGTCCAAAAGCTATGGGGCTTTTCGCTCCCCGTGTAAAGGACTTAAAAGGCAAGAGAATAGCCCTTGTCTGGTGTGAAAAACTCGGTGGAGAAAATTACTTTGATGACTTGCAAAAGTTACTAGAAAAAAAGCTTCCGGATACAAAATTACTCAGAATGAACTGGGTAGACGGGATTGAAAAAAGGCTACTCGAAGAAACCGATACGTTTGTTTACGGTGTTGGTGATTCAGGTATCGGTGCATGGGAAAGCACTTCGAGAACAATCTCGATAGAAAAAATGGGTAAGCCGGGTATTGTTGTGTACGCAAGTCATCTGGTTCCTAATGCCAAAGCATCCGCCGAAGCTCAAGGCATGCCGACGCTACGTATGGTTACTTTACCCACAATTGAATATTACCCTAACCGTGTAAGCTCCGAAAGATTACAATCGGTTGCCGAAAAAACAGTTGACCAGATAATCGATTTTCTTACCCGACCCCTGACATCGGAAGAAATGAACCCGGTAGATAAACCACGGGAAAAGAAATTTAAACTGGTCGAAATAACAGCCCTAAATTACGAAGACGCCTACGAAAAATTCAACCAACTGTATCTTGATAACCATTGGGGAGACGGTTTACCTCTGGTGCCGCCGACGCCGGAAGCAGTCAAGCTGATGCTCTCCGGGACGAAGCGGTCTTCAGATGAAATCCTTGGAGCTTTTGCTTCTCCTGATGGTCTTTCTGAAACAGGGGTTGCAACTATCGAGAAAATAGCCATAAACGCAGTCATGGCTGGAGCCAAACCGGAATACTTCCCGGTAATAATCGCTGCTATTGAGAGTCTGGTAGATAAAAAGTTCTCCCCGCATGCCTTTACCTCTGAAGGTTCGTTTACTTTTCTCATTATCGTGAGCGGGCCGATAGGTAAAAAAATAAAGATGCACTCGGGAACGGGGCTATTAGGTCATGGCTTCCGGGCGAACAATACTATCGGGCGTGCTGTGAGGCTGTGTTTATCCAATATCGGTTATCTATGGCCGGGTGAACATGACTTAGCTTTAATCGGGCGGCCGTCTTCCCATACGTTTTACGTCCTAGCTGAAAACGAGGACCTTAGCCCCTGGCTACCTTCTCACGTCACTCTGGGTTATAAACCTGAAGATTCTTGTGTTACCGTCGCTACCGTCATGGGCCAGAGAATCTATGGAGGAGGGACTGTTTTACCCTGTTCCGAAGATGAAGTGTTAAATGAAATCATTAAGGACGTTGCCAATGACCGTAGAATATTCCAATTTGACCCCAGGAAAGGTAACAGGGCCCACCCATTACAGCACATCATTATTCTTCACCCGGAAATAGCCAATGCTATGAAGGCAAGGGGATTTACCTGCCAGAGCTTCAGAGACTATATCATTGAGACTACATCTGTACCCTACGAAAAACTAAGTGAAAACGAGATAGAAGGCATCAAATACCGTATCGCGGATAAAAGCAATATATTCTTTGGTTCGGGTCTTATTCCAGCAGAGCGCCTCCCTATATTTGAACGGGCTCTTCAACCGGGTGGTAAAGTTCCGGTAGTAATTTCGCTTGAAGATATTTTCATCGCCGTATCCGGTGAAATACCCGGTTACACGTTCGGTTACTCATATTTACGAGGAGCACTTTTAACGAAGCTTATCAGATCAAACAAGGAAAAAAGGCATTAACAAATAATAATACATAACAAAAAGCTTTTTGGACACATGCAATTAATCAGCTACTTGTTGTGATTTACAAGGCAGCATCAGGGTCCAGATTGGAGGTAATAAATAAGAATAATTTAATGCAAAACTTAATACACATCGATTTTAAATTACCTGGGACTGGGCATTAACCCCCCACGGCTACCTGGTGGAATATGATCAGCGATGGCCAAAGGTATTTAGCATCAAACCCAACGTCGTACTTTACACCGGGAATTGCCATTATGTTGGTAGTTTTTGCTTTCAACTTGGTTGGCGATGGTCTTAGAGATGCCCTGGATCCCAGATTAAGAGGTACGTTGTAAAACATGTTATTATACTTAAATTGATAATGATTTTTTTGCGAGGCATAAAGTGGTTAAAGCGGCAAATTATGATAAAGAAACAGTTAAAATATATAACCCCAGAGGAATATTTCCAGATATAACTCTGATACCCATGGCTCCGCGTCTTGATAACCTGGATGGCAAGACGATATATATTGTTGATGTTAATTTTCAATTTACCGAGCCTTTTTATAAAGCCGCAAAACAATTACTTTCTGAAAAATACCCCAAAACAAGATGGGTTGTAAAAAATAAAATAGGGTCTTTTTTTGATGATGATCCAAAGCTTTGGGCTGAAATAAAGGCTAATGGTCATGGGGCTATCGTAGGACCGGGCCATATGGATACGCTTGGACCCGCCGTAGTCGGCTGGTGCGCGGAACTGGAAAAACTGGGAATACCCGCCGTTCCTCTTACCTGTAAAATCTTCCCCGAACTTGAAAAAAGAGTTGCTTATTTAAAAGGCATGCCGGAAATGAGACTGGCCTTTATCCCCTACGAAATAATCGGCGCATCTGAATCAGACTGCCGGAAAATTCTTGAGGGAAATGATCCGGTTTCAGGTAAACCGGTTATCCAGGAAATGATTGATATCCTGACTAAACCGCCGAGTATAAAGGAACGTAAAACCGGAATAATAAAAAGAGAAGAACCGAAGTTTTTAAAACCTGATACCCGTGAAAACCTGCAACGTTTTATCATAGAAAAAGGCTGGACCGATTACTTGCCTGTGGTGCTTCCAACAGAAGAAAAAGTTGCTGAAATGCTCAAGGCAACCAATCATAAACCTGATGAAATAGTCGGCAAAATGCCGTTATCCGGCCCGTATGAGTCACTGGAATATACCGTTGAACAGGTAGCTGTTAACGCTGTCATGGCCGGTGTCCGGCCGGAATATTTTCCTGTTGTTCTCGCCCTGGCTTCAACCGGGCAAACCTCGCTCTGGTCTTCGGTCACCTCTCAAGCCAGGATGATGGTGGTTAACGGGCCTGTTAGAGAAGAAATCAAGATGAATTCAGGGATAGGAGCCCTTAGCCCGTTTAATGAAGCCAATGCGGTTATCGGACGTTCCTGGACGTTTATTTCTAAGAATCTTGGCGGCATCGGCGGCGTTCCGAAAGTAAATTACCTCGGCTCTTTCGGCAACGGACTTAATTACAACAATCTTTGTTTCGCGGAAAACGAGGAGGGATTACCGGAATACTGGAAGCCTTTCCATGTCCAGAAAGGATTCAAATGGGAAGAAAGCACGGTGTCAGTATTTACTGGTTTTGAAATGTATTCCGGCGTTGGGCCCAGCCCGCTTTCCATGCATGAAAACATCAAAAACCGGCTGGCGCATTTCTTTAAACCTAACACCGTTTTTTACCGGGGCGTAGGTTTCGGCCTCAATACTCTCATCATGGTAACACCGGAAGCCGCTGAAGTTTTAGTAAAAGAGGGGTTCAAAACTAAAGAGGAATTGAGCCTTTGGCTCGCCGAAAATACCTGGGAATTAGACGACAAATCCAGATCGAAAGATTTCAAGCTGGATATCGTTGTTGCAGGAGGGACAACTGCAGGTTTTGAACTTGCAAATCTTCATTATACGGTAACCAATTCGATAGATAAGTGGAGATGATTTTCTTATTTGTTGTGAGTTGATTGCAATTGGCCATTACAGAAAAAAACAAACATAACACGGATAATGAAAAAGGCCTTGTGTTCCATATCATCCACGGCTCTTTTGTAGACGGCTATGGAATAAGGACAACAGTATTTCTTAAGGGATGTCCATTAAGGTGCGCATGGTGTTGCAATCCCGAGGGGCAGGCATCATACCCGGAACTAAAGTATACAATCAAAGATTGCAATAACTGTGGCAGATGTATAGATGTCTGCCCGAAGAATGCTATTAAAGTTAATCCCCTGCTTGAAAAAGTACAGATAGACCGAAAACTGTGTGATAATTGCGGGGCTTGTATTGGCGTTTGCTACACAGGATCTTTACAATATTTTGGTACGTATTACACGGTTGATGAATTATTCGACATCATTAAAAAAGACGAGCAATATTACCGGTCTTCCGGCGGCGGTGTAACCATAGGTGGCGGCGAACCAACTTTTCAACCTGATTTCACTTACGCCTTTATGAAAAAGTGCCAAGAGAATTATATCCATGTGGCAGTAGATACATGTGGGTACGCAACCACGGAAGAGCAGTTCAGGATTCTTGCCGAAGCGAACCTGCTACTCTACGATTTAAAGAGCCTTGACCCGAACGCACATACAAAAAATACTGGCGTTTCAAACGAAATCATTCTCTCTAATCTTAAAATGCTAAATGGCATGGGTAAATCCATTATTATTAGGATACCGGTCATACCGAGGTTGACGGTGACCAATGAAAACATGGAGATCATTGCCGCATTCTTATCACGATTGAAATCCCTCGAGAGAGTTGACCTTTTGGCATATCATACATACGGGACGATAAAGTATGAACAACTCGGGAGAAAGTATAAGTTGAGTACTCAAGCTAATATCCAAGAACTAACGGAGAAAACCAAACGCATATTTGAGAGGTATGGACTCAACGTCCAGCTTGGTGGATAACAAAAATATATTAAATAAGGATAAGTTTTTATCGAAAACGTACACTATTGAAAAGAAACGGAGATAGAAGAAATGGAATACACAGTATTGAGCCCCAGAGGAGATGTAGACCCGATTAAAACCACCGCATTACAGCCTAGAGTGAAGGATTTAAACAAAGCGACCATCGGTTTGTACGCTACGTTTAAAGAACATTGGCCGATAATCCTGGGGGAAATCGGCAAACAGATAAAAGAAAGATACCCCGGCGTTAAATTCACCAGTTACCAGTATAAAGAAGACCTGAATGCTCACACGCAGGTAGCTGAATTATCCAGGGATAAAAGATATAGGCCTGAATTTGAAGAATGGCTTAAGCAATGTGATGCAGTAATCGTAGGTAATGCCGATGCCGGGTCGTGTACGCTTTATCTCACTTACAATACGACTTTTGTCGAGCACATGGGCAAGCCGGTTGTAATGACTGTGTACAGCGATTTTATACACCTTGCCAAACGGGCGGCGGAACTGCGGGGTGTGCCGGCACTAAGATTAGTAAAACTTAACCTGGTTGATATTTACATGGAACCGGACCTCACTAAATTTATCGAAACGATTATTCCTCAGCGTGTAAGCGAGGCGCTCGATGATATTATCGCCGCCCTTACTAAACCCCTTACCGCTGAAGAAAAAACCGTTCCTGCGCCTGCGGAGAACACCCCGAGAATAGCTGTCAAAGGAACGATTGAAGAAGTAAATAAATTCTTCTATCAAAAAGGCTGGTCATATGGCATGCCGGTCCTCCCGCCGACGGAAGAGGCCGTAAAAGGAATGCTTAAAGGCACGGATCTGCCGCCTGATTACGTCGTGGCTAAAATTCCCCCGATGATGGGCAAAGCCACGGTTGAAAAAATAGCCGTTAACGCCGTTATGGCAGGCTGTCTGCCGACCTATATGCCCGTTCTGATCGCCGGAGTTGAAGCGATGGTCGACCCGCACATGTGGCTGGAAGCTTATACCTGCAGCGTAGCTTCCTGGGCGCCGATGATGATCATTAACGGCCGGGTAAGGAAAGACCTGAATATCAACAGTTCCACCGGTCCCTTGAGCCCTTACCGGAAAGCTAACGCAGCCATTGCCCATGCCATGGGACTTATCATTATGAACATTGCCGGTATTAAAAGCGGCCGTGAAGATATGGCTATTTTCGGTCATGAAGGCCGTTTCGGTATCTGCTTTGCCGAAAATGAAGAGGAATCCCCCTGGGAACCACTCCATGTTCATTATGGGTTAAAAAAGACCGATAGCGCTGTTACGGTTTCCTGGCCCAATACCCGTGCCTTCGATATCGTGCCGGAGGACATCAATGCCGTTATGAAAGTTATTTGTGAAATGGTTCCCGCTTTTGGTTTCGATGCCGGATGCACGGTGATTGTGACCTCGGAACTTGCTCAATTCCTGCAAAAAAGCGGTTTTTCCAGGAAAGATGTACTGAATTACATCGTCGAATACGCCCGCCGGCCGGCAACCAATGTTAACATCCGCTGGATGATAGGAAATCAACACATACCCAAGAATGTACCCCTTCCCCTTGACCCGACCAGGTCTGTGCGTAAATTCTGGTCGGATATGCATATCCCCGTGGTTGTTGCGGGTAAAAATAACCTTGCCGTATGTTTCTACGGCGGCGGCGGCGACCATGGCGGGCCTATCACCAAGAAAATTAACCTGCCTAAGAATTGGGACAAATTAGTAGCTCAATATAAAGACTACTAAACCATTCCCCAAGGAGGGACAGGATGGTAAACGTAAAAACCAAAGAAAACAGGATTTCCCGGTTACGGGAGAAGATGCTGCATATTCCCGATATTTGTATTCAAAGGGCATACTGGTGGACGAAATCCTATATGGAGACCGAGGGCGAGCCGGAAGTTATCCGCCGGGCGAAAGCGCTGGCTAAAATCCTTGAGAATTTACCGATCTACATCGATGATGACGAATTGATCGTCGGCAGGAGCACCGGTAAAGAACGCGGCGGTATGCTCTTCCCTGAAATCCAGTGGGAATACATATTAAAAGAAATCGAATTATTTTCTTCGAGGGATTGGGACAGGTGCGGCTCCATTTCCGATGAAGAAAAGAAAATGGTTGAAGATACTCTCCCCTACTGGAAAGGGAAATGCACCTGGGATAGATTCAATGCTTCTATGCCGCCGGAAATCCGCAGAATACACGGCGGGGTCTTTTTCCTCGGTACATCTTCAATGAGCGGCGTTCATTACGGGCATGAAACCATTGATTACTCGAGATTACTTAAAAAGGGTCTATCCGGTATCAAAAAAGAAGCACAGGAAAAACTTGAATCTCTTGACCTCACAAAACCGGAAGATTTTAAAAAATACCAGTTCCTGCAGGCGGTTATCATCACTCTTGATGCTGCCGCCGCTTTTGCCAAACGTTATGCGGATTTAGCGTCCCATCTGGCCGCACAGGCAATAAATATGCACAGGAAAAAAGAGCTTGATGCTATCGCTTCGATTTGCAGACGGGTGCCGCTTAACCCTGCCGGTAGCTTTCACGAAGCCCTGCAATCGATATGGTTTACCCATATTGTTATCAGGAACGAGGGGTGGGGGCCGGGACTCGGGTTCGGGCGACTTGACCAGTATCTTTATCCTTTCTATCAAAAAGATTTATCAGACGGAATTATTACCAGAGATACTGCCCGCGAATTAGCAAGTCTATTCTTGATAAAAGTAAACGACCTGGCATTTATATCAAGTACGGTGAATATCGAGACACTTGCCGGTTTTCCGACAATGGTAAGTATCACGCTGGGCGGCGTTACGCCAGGCGGTAAAGATGCCGTTAATGAATTATCTTACCTTTTACTTGAAGCTGATGAACAGGTGGCTTTAAACGTAGAAGAAATAACCATCAGGGTTAATAGCAGTAATTCGGATGCCTTCTTAATGAAAGCACTGGAAGTCTTAAAAAAATTGAGGGGTAAATTCAAGTTTGTCAGTGATAACACGATTATCAGCCTGCTATTGAATGAAGGCAGGCCGGTAGAACATGCGCGTGATTATGTTCTGGTAGGTTGCTTCACTCCGGCGGTTCCTTCGTACTCGCTCGATGTAACCGGCGGGATGGTGAATGCTCCCATGATTTTGGAACTCGCTTTGAACAATGGCGTATCCCGTATAACCGGAGAACAGGTTGGTCCTGCTACCGGAGACCCGGGTAAATTTAAGTCCTATGACGATGTTTGGAATGCCTTTAAAAGACAGGTCGAATTTTTTGTTCCCAGAATGGTGACTGCCAGGAATATCGATACGCAATTGTATGCTGAATTCGCTCTATGCCCTTTTATGTCAGCATTTTTCAAACCCTGTATTAGTAATGGAAAAGACCTTATCGCCGGTGGAACAGCCCCCAACATCCGGGAATGCTTTGGCTTTTCCGGTGTGCCAAACGTCGGCGATTCCCTTGCTGCAGTAAAAAAAGTTGTTTTCGATGATAAATTAATTGATATGGCCGGACTCGTAAAGGCATTGGATGATAATTTTAAAGAAAAAGACCGGCTCCTGCAGGCTTTATCAAAAGCTCCTAAATTCGGTAATGATATTGATTATATTGACACAATTGTTAACGACATCATTGCTCTCTTTGAGGCAGAGCTTGGTAAATACAAAGGTCTTTTCGGCTCAAAGCCGGCGGTAGCGATATCAACCGGTACTGGGCATCTTCTAATGGGTACACAAGTCGGAGCCACGCCGGAAGGTAGGAAAGCCGGCGAACCATTTGCAGAAGGGGGAATATCACCGCACCAGGGAAGAAATACCAGCGGGCCTACCGCCACTCTCCGCTCCGTCTCCAAACTAGACCATCTGAAAATACGAGGCGGCTCCGTCCTTAACATGAAATTTAACCCCGATGTCTTTGCCGATGAAAAAAAGAAAGTCAAATTCTTGTCCATGCTGCGGACGTACTGCGAAAGCGGCGGTTACCATGTACAGTTCAATATCATTAGCGGTGAAACGCTTAGAGATGCCCAGAAACACCCCGAAAACTATAAAGACCTGTTAGTCAGAGTTGCTACTTATAGTGCTTATTTTGTCGAGCTTAGCCCGAGAATGCAGGAAGATATTATCGCCCGGACGGAATTTCAGGAAGTATAGTATTTAGTTTACCCTGTTGGAGATATTGAATATGGTAACTACTGAAAAACGAATCGACCGTCTTAGAAGAGAAGCACATCGCAAGCCTGAACTCTGTGTTGAAAGAGCGGTAATTTTCACCACCTCTTACCGGCAAACCGAAGGCCAGCCGGAAATCATCAGGCGGGCAAAAGCGCTGGAAAAACTTTTAACCAAAATGACCATCCGTATTGAGGAAGATGAGTTGCTTGTTGGAAATGCCACCAGCAAACGTGTTGCCGGCCCGATGCTGCCTGAAGTGACATGGAAATGGTATATGGAAGAACTGGAAACACTGGATGCCCGGGAAAAAGATAGTTTCCAGCCCATGTCGGAAAAAGATAAAGCTCTTGCGCGCGAAGCGCTTGCATACTGGAAGGGTAAATCTATCCATGACAGATGGATATCTGTACTGCCCGGCGAGTATACACAGATAAAGGATAAAAGCTGGGCGCCGGGAGGAGCCAATCCCCTCATGGGAATTCACCTGGCTCATTGCTGCCCCGGGTTCGATGTAGTTACCCGTGATGGACTGGGAAAAATCCTCGCGAATATTGATTCCGCTCAAACTAAACTCGACCTTACTAAAATTGATGATTTTAACAGGTCAGTCTTCCTCGACGCAGCTCGTATTACAGTCAATGCAGTCATAGCCTTTTCGCACCGATACGCGCTGCTAGCCAGGGAAATGGCAACTCATGAAGAAAATCCACAAAGGAAGCAAGAACTTGAAACGATTGCCAACAATTGCGAGTGGGTTCCCGCTAAACCGGCGCGCAACTTCCGTGAAGCTATGCAATCGATGTGGTTTACCTACATTGCGACGATGCTGGAGGGATGGGGCCCGGGCCTTGGTTTCGGCAGATTAGACCAGTACATGTATCCTCTCTACAAGCATGATCTTGAAAACGGAGGGATAACTAAAGAAGAAGCCCGCGAATTGATAGCCTTGCTTTATATCAAGATAAATGAAATGGTGATGCCTTTCAGCGGCAAGGCAACTACCCAGGGCAATGGACAGCTTACGCTTTCAGGTATTACCCTTGGCGGTATTGATAAGAACGGCCGTGACGCCGTGAACGACCTGTCTTTTCTTTTCCTTGAGGCTGAAGAGGATGTTCACCTGCAGGAAGACCTCACGGTGAGGGTACATAACAGTACCCCTGAAACCTTTCTGATGAAAGCCTGTGACATCGCCCGCAAGATGAAGGGTAAAATCAAGTTCGTCAGCGATGAAACGATAATCAAGCAATTACTCAAAGATGGTAAACCAATTACATCTGCCCGTGACTATGCCGTCACCGGTTGCTTTATCCGTACCGTTCCCGGGTTTTCCTTTGATCCGGGCGGTGATTTCATCAACCTGCCCATGATGCTGGAATTGGCTCTTAACAACGGGAAATCCCGCTTGACAGGTGAGCAGTTGGGGCCTCAAACCGGAGATCTTCGTAAATTCCAATCATATGAAGAGGTCTGGAATGCTTATTGCCAGCAAGTAGCATATCTGGTTCGTAATGTCGTCATCGCCAATAACCTTAACCGCCAGCTTTTCGCTCAATACGCTCCTACTCCCCTGCAATCGTCACTTTTTAAGGGATGTATAGAAAAAGGCCTTGATGTTACCCAGGGCGGTACGAATCCGTATTCAACCCTCAGCTTATGGATTACGGGAATTCCCAATGTTGGAGATTCTCTGGCAGCGTTAAAGAAACTTGTCTTTGACGATAAAGTTATAACGATGCAGCAAATGGTTGATGCC